>JARRKF010000347.1:0-7318 GCA_037388405.1 Ignavibacteriaceae bacterium
CATAGCATCCCTCCGTTTTAAGGATTTTCTTTTTCAGTTTGTATAGTGAATTTTCCTATTCCTACTGATTTAGCTGCATCAATTACCTTTATTACAAGATCAATTTTAACTGACTTGTCTGCCCTTATAACAAGATTATTATCAGTACTAGTACTCAATAATTCAGAAAGTTTTGATGGAAGCAATTCTATATTAGTTTCATCAGGACCAACATAAACTACTCCTGCGGCTGTAATGGTAACGATCATACTAGTTGGTTCTGATGATTCTTCTGTAGTTGAACCCGGCAGCTTAACTTTCACTCCCGTTTGAATTACGAACTGAGATGACAGTAGAAAAAATATTACAAGCAGTAAAACAATATCGGTTAATGAAGAATAAGAAAATATACTCAGTGGTTGATTTGCAACATTGAATTTCATAAAGCTGCCTACATTTCTATTTCAATTTCATCATCAAAATCCACTGTTTCTCTTGATGAATCCTGCATAGTATCAACAACATCATTTGCAACTGTTTCCATATCAGTAACAAATTTTTTAACTGCACTAACAAAGTAGTTATAGAATGCATAAGCAGGAATTCCCACAATTAACCCGAATGCAGTTGTTAAAAGTGCTTCCCATATTCCTCCTGCAAGGTCGCTTGGATTTGCAGCACCGGCAAGATCTTCAATCCTCATAAAAGCCTGGATCATTCCTGTAACTGTTCCCAGAAATCCTAGTAACGGAGCTACACCAGCTACAGTCGCCAGAATTGAAAGCCCTTTTTCAAGTTTACTAATTTCCTGTCGGCCTGCATTTTCAATTGCTTCTTTCACCCTTTCATGCCCCATACCGAATTTCTTCAGTCCTTTGCGAACCATATTTCCTATTGGTGATTTTTCCCTAAGGCAGAATGCTGCAGCACCACTCATATCTTTGTTTTTTATAAATCCTCTTATCCTTACCATAAAGGCAGGTAAATTGAATTTAGCTTTTCTAAGAACTAAAAATCTATCAATAACTACAGCGAGTGCGATAACAGAGCAAAATAAAATTGCCCACATTATAACACCACCTTTTAAGAAGATATCAAATAAGTTCATCGCTCTCCAAATTTTATTTGTTTAAATACTTTGATTCGAACTGTTTTGCAAAATCTACTGAAGTAAAATCACCAACATTCAATTTATATTCTCTTTGTGTTCTTCTGCCTCTTGTTTCAATAGTTTCAATGACGGGATTATACCCTAGATTACTATATTTTTCAGCTTCTCTATTTGCAGCGTTTAAAGAGCTATAGCTGCCAACGTAAACAACATAAAAACCTTTATACAAAAAGATTCTACTAGAGCTCTGTTCTGTTAATTTTTCCTTTTCATTTGATTCCGGTTCAGTAGTTTTCTCTTGCTTTGTCTCAATTACAGGTTCTTCTTTTTGAGTCACTTCTTTCTGTTCGATATTTTCTTTTTGTGTTGTTTCTTTATTTTCAATTTTTTCCTTCGCAGTTTCGATCTTGTTTTCAATTTTATCCTTTTGTTCAGTATTCACAACAGGAGAAGTGTTTTGATGATCTGAGTAAAATAATTTAGAATCATAACCTTCTATTTTAATTTGAGTTTCGTTCTGCGGATATGGATATGAAACTGCAAATTCGTAATCTCTTTCCACAACATTTGTGTTTGAAGGAGGTTTAACTTCAAATAAGAGAGCTTTTGTTCCGCTGGTTGAAGAATTATCTCTAAAGAAATAAAAATAAACTGCAGCTACAGAAATTATTATAAGCGCAACTCCGATAATCAATGGGACAAAACTTTTTCGCTCCCTGTATTCTTTATATTTATCTTCTTTCTTTTTCTTTCCCTTCTTTAAATCATCACGAAGGTGATAAGTTTCTGTTTTTGATTTTACCTCAGTAAACTTTTTGTTACTTTCTTCTTCCGATTTTACTAATGGTCTGTTTTCAAAATTAAATTTTACAGTATCATAATCCTTAGCAGTAGCTTCTTCATTCTCAGAAGATAATTTTGGACGTACAGGTTCAAAATCAGTAGAGCCTAATAATTTTTCTCTAATTGCTGCTTCTGTTTCTGAGCTAATAGAAGGTACATCAGAATTGTCTGAAAATTTTTCTCTTACTTGTCGATCACTTCTATCCAATTCTTCCGGAAGAACTTTTTTCTTACTGTCTTTTTTATTTTTCTTTTCAGTTTTCTTATCTTTTAACTCAGGCGTCTCTTCTTTGGAAAATTCGGGAACAACATCTCTTCTTTCTGATGAGGTTGATTTATGACCTGTTCTTATTAAGAAATTTAAATCGAACGATAATGGAATTACTAATTCATTTTCCGATTCGCTGTCATAATCCTTTCTTTGATTTGATAATATTACTTCAGCTTTTGTTGCGAAGGCCTTAATCAATTGATTACGTTCTGTGTACGGTGCAAAGTCACCTGCTTTAAGACTTCGTAAAAAGTCTTCATCATCCAACCAGAGAGTTTTAAGATTTGGAATTTTTAAAAAATGCACACGGGCAAGATCATTTTTTACTTTTGGCTCCAAAGAAAAGATTACCAGATGAATAAGATAGGATTTTGCCTCTGATGAGGTTGAAGTTTTTTCCAGATTAATTCTGCATTGTCTTTTCTGAAAATATCCATAATTGTTGAAGTTAAGAATCTCTCCGGGTTTTAGCTTGTTGCTAACACGATTAACGAAAACATCAAAAAATACTGAAGAGTTTTCTAACGAAATTCCACAAGTTTCCGCAACAATTTTTACCAATTCATCTTTGCTAATCATATTTTAATTCCATTTATTTTTAACTATCAATTATCTCAACCAAATCAGGCTTTGAGCAAATCGGTTTTTTAGCATTTAATATATTCATTAATTCAAAAAATACACCAAAATTTCGTTCAAAAGTATACGTTACATTAGCACCAAGATTAAAAAAGCCAGGTAATTTTCTCTCACCAGTATTTTCTAAATCGGCATATCTGTCCGAAAAGTAATAAAGTTTTACTTCTCCATTCAACTCATTTGAAAAATTATATCCATAGGTTAAATCCGCCTTAAAATCAGGTGAATAAGGAATCTTTTTTGAATTGGAGTTTTTCACATCAAAATAATCAAATCGTGCGTACAGATATCCAAAAGGACCGGGATGATAAATTAAATCTAAAAATAGATTGAAACTCTTTGCATCTGTCTGGGCAATGTTAAAAAATCCGGATTGAGATTGATTAATAAAGTAAGGCATATTATCTGTTGAGAAATATTCCATTCCACCATCTATCTGATAATAAGTTCCGTACTCGTACTTAAGTATGGCTTTTATTTTATTTTTCTTCTTAAAAAATATCCTTGTAAGATTGTTTTGATCATAATAAAAATTCATCTGCATAAACTTACCGTTAGTTAAGTATTCTGCTTCAGGAGAATACTCAGCTAACAAAACAAGATTCTTTGAAATTTCAGCACCAGCGGATGTATATAATGCTGTCAATTTAGCTGATCCGCTTTCTGAATAAGTCAAACCTGCTTCGAGGAATATTTTATTAAATATTTTTAGTGAAGCAGTAGGTCGTATAAAGAAAAAATCAGAATTGTAATTTGAGATTGAATCGGTCGTTAGATTCTGATTTTTATAGGCAGCTTTAATACCTAGACCAAAATCGTTGAACTTGATTCGTGCAAACCCATTTCCGTAATAAACTGCTTCGTTAAATTTTTCATTATCAAGATAAGTAAAGTCACCACCACCTTTTAAATCAAAAATAAAATCTTTCATGTATAGATTCTGGACTCCGGCAGAAGCATGACCAATATTCAGATTTCTCTTACGTGTCGGATCGATTGAACCAAAAAATTTAAATTCATTTTTGGTATGATTACCATTTAAACTAAATTTTGTTCCCGGTAAAGCATCCAGATTGGTGGGAAGAGTATATGCAAAATCAAGTGAGCCTTCAAGTATATTTCTTTCACTGTTATCTACAAAAGCTGTTTGATTTAATCCCTTCACTCCACCATGAATTATACCTCTTGTAAAAGGAAAAGCATAACTTATTTCTCCGGCAGGTAATTGATACCTTCCTGCTCCAAGTTCAATAAATCCTTTTCTATAATTTGTTGAATCAAGAAGTGATAAATCACTTTCAACGGGATTTGAAATATCTACAACATTTAGTTGTTCAGGTTTATAGGATGGTCTTAAAAATTCGTTTGATATAATCGGAATATAATCAGGGCTTTGCTTTTCAACCTTTCTTACCGAAACAACATCTCTTCCCAGAATCACAAAATCTGGCAATTCAACATTCGGATTTTTCTCTTGTGGAAAAATCAAGATGGTTGAAAATACTATTAAGGCTAGAAATATATTTTTCATTTTAACTTATTTATTTTCTGTCTAGCTTCTTCTCCAAGCTGATCGCTTTTATGGTTTGCGATAACAACCCTGTACATTTCTTCGGCTTTTCTTTTATCGTTAAGCTTTACATAACAATCGCCCAGCAGCATATAAGATTTTGTAAGCCATTCATCATACATGGAGTAAACAGTTCTGATTCTTACAAGAGCCGAGATTGCATCTGTATATTTATTCTGATCATAAAGAGATAATCCATAGTAATACTGTGCACTCGCACCCAGTTCATCAGTTCTTTTTTCAGCAACTTCTAAAAAGTTTTTATTTGCAACTTCATATCTTTCAACAGCCAGATCAATTAATCCCATCTCTATTTTAGCTTTATCAGCGAATAAAGTTTCTGGGTGATACGTTGCCAACTCCTCAAAAGTTCCATATGCTTTTTGCTCATCATTTGCTTTTATATACGCAGTACCTTTAATGAATAAAATCTCAGGTAATCTTGGTGAATCTTTCAATTCAGATGTAGCCTTTTCCATTAATTCAATTGACGCCTGATAATTACCGGTTTCATCATACATTTTACCAAGTTCAATTACTGAAACTGCTGCCGACTCTGACTCAGGATAACTTTCGAAAACTTTATTAAACTATATTGAATTCCGTTGACTGCGTCATATACATAATCTGAAGAGGGATACTTGACCAACACATTTTGATAATTAACAATTGCAGAGTCATACATTTCCAGATTGAAATATGCATCTCCAATAGAATAGTAAACAACCGGTGCAAGCGATGTGTTTTTGTAAATTAGAAGAACATTTCTGTAATCATCAATTGCATTTTTATATTCTCCATCCTGAAATCTTATAAAGCCAATAGTGAAAAGTGAATTTTCTCCATAAGAAGTTTTTGGAAATTTCTGTTGTAATTTCTGAAACTCATTTATTGCTGCTGCAGTCTCACCTGATTTGTATAATGCCTGAGCATATTGGTAATATGTGTATGGATCATCAGTTGAGAATTTGCCTGATTGAAAAAGCTTCTTAAATATAACACTTGCAGCAGCGAAATTCTTTGAACCAAAATAGCTATCAGCTAGTCTTAATCTTGCATCCGTGGTTCTTGAATCATTTGGATATTTTTCTATAAAATCAGAAAACTGATACGCAGCATTATCATAATTACCGAGATTAAAAAAGCAATATCCCTTTGAGTAAATAATTTGTTTAACAAATTCATCATTATTGGTTTTGACTAAATTATACCTTGATAGTGCTTCTTGATATTTACCTGATTTAAAGTAACATTCAGCCATGTAAAAGTTTAATCTGTCAGCTTCAAAGGCAGGGTCAATATTTTCAGCATCTCTTAAAGTTTCAGCAGCTCTATCCGCATCTCCAAGAAAGAAAAGAGAAACTCCTAATCCCAACAATGATCTTAAATGTACCGAGCTATCAGCATTTGAAATTTGTACGGCAGGCTCAAAATTTTCAAGAGCCTTTTTATAATGTTTTTTGTTAAGTTCAATTTCACCTATCATCATCAATGCTTTGGCTCGAGTCACAGCATCATCAGAAGAGGTTGCATTCATTAAATATTTTGATGATAGGTCATATTTATTTTGTTCAAAGTAAATTACACCAATCAATGTTTCAACAATTGGAACTGAATGATCAGTTGGATATAGATTCAGAAATTCTTCAAAAATTTTAAGTGCTTCTTTGTAATTACCTGAGTATCTTTTTGCTTCACCTTTCCAGATGAATGACTGAACAGCTATTGAGTCATCACCCTCAGATAAATGATTAAAAACGTTATATGCATCGTTAAACTTTCCTTGCTGAAATTGCGACCAACCCAATCCATACTGAGCACTCCTAAAAACCCGTGAATTCGGAAACTTTTGAATAACCTCTGAATAAGTATTAGCTGCTTCAGAATATTCTTCCACCCTGTAATGTGAGTTTGCAAGAACATAAAGTGCTTCAGCTAGGTTATCAGGCGAAAGCTCCCTAATTGTGGGATTGCTGAGTTCCAAAATTGAGTTGTAATAATCCTTTAAATAAAAGTAGCAGACACCTATTCTGACTTGTGCTTGTTCAGCTAGCGGACTTGAGGAGAAGTAAGTTAAAAGTTCATCGTAGTATTTTACAGCATTTTGATAATCTTTATCCTTTTCATAAACATTCGCTAATGAGTAAAGAGAGTACTCACGATAAGTATTCACGGATTTATCTTCAATCGCTTTTTTAAGAAAATCAATCGCTTCATCTAGCTTACCTTCTGCTGCATAGGATTCACCTATCCAGTACATAGCTATACCATTATGCTCATTCCCAGGATATTGATAAACTAGTATTAAAAGATTTTTTCTGCAAAGTGCATATCTTTCCAAATCAAAGTAAATCAAACCAAGCGTGTATAAAGATTCTTCCCGAAATTTTGACCATTTAACATAGTTTGCAAGAAACTCAAATTCTGTAGTTGCTTCTTCTTTTTTACCCATCTTCAAAAGAGAATTTGCAGAATAAAACCTCGCCGTTGCATAAAGCTCATCTTCGTTACTGTAACTCTTTATAATTTTTGCAAATAATTTGTGAGCATCAGAATAGAGTTTCTGATTATAATAATCCATTGCTTTGCTAAATTCATCGGGTATACTTTGGCTAAAAACCAAAAAGGAATATGTTATTACAATTATTGGGAGGAATTTTAGGAGGTTTTTCATTTATTCTATATTAATTTGCGTACTGAACTTAGATTTTGTTACAAATTGGAAAACAATAAAATTTTCCCGTTTATGCTCAAATGACTAAAGATTTTCTCTCTAAATATTAGTTTTCAAATACTTAAAGTCAAGATAAATAATAAAATATAGGATATCACATAAAGATATTTTTTAGTAATTTGATGTTTATGTTTTGATAACTTAAAGTCTTAGTCTTAGTTTTTCTTAGGA
>JARRKF010000348.1:0-2836 GCA_037388405.1 Ignavibacteriaceae bacterium
TTGCCCACCAGGGAGGAAGAATTATAATCCTGAGTGATGCCCCTTCTTCATTCCAGATTCCATCGCTGTTGGAGCCAATTACTCTGAATACATACTCACCGGGCGACATATTGGTATATTTTGCCAGCCGGTAAGCATCGGAGGTTCTCCATTCAGCCTCATAACCCGACAATTTGTATTTATGCTGATTTTGATCAGGATTAGTATAATGAAGGGCTGCAAACTTAATTGAAAAATCATTCTGCCAGTGCTGAAGGATCACCTCATCAGCAACACTAATATGTTTCTTTAATGGGCTTTCTTTTCCAATTAGGACCTTTTTATCGAATATCCTGAATTCGGTTAAAACAATTTTGGGCGGTATTAAATTATCTTTAACACTATCCGGATGAAATATATAGAATCCGTCATCTCCCGGGAAATACATTTCACCTGTTAATTTACTTTTCCATGCTCTCCAGCAGTTAAACTTTTGAAATCCGTTAATTAATTTGAAAACTTTAAAGGTTTCTGTATCAGGATTGAATCTGCAAATGGAGGTACCTGTTCTTAACCATAAATATCCCCGATCATCTTCTAAGATTGCTCCAACCGTTTCATCGGGTAACCCGTCTTTGAGCCTGTAAATTTTATAGGATTCAGTTTCCTTATCAAATCGCAGCAGTCCTCCTGAATCTCGCCCAATCCAGATCCTCTCTTTAGTGTCTTCATACATAGAATATAATACAAAGTCGCTTGATAACCTGTCAAACCTATATCTCTCTCCCTGATTAGTTTCCGGATTAAATCTTTTCAAGGTTCCGGATCTGCCTACGCACCAGATTATTCCCGTCTTATCCATATACATATCATAAATCCTCCCTGTACCGATGGCTTCACCGTGTCCGGTTTCAGATGTGAATTGACTGTGAAAAATAATCTCATCTGAATTTTTATCATACTCGCTTAGTGTCCCGCCCCGCATTCCAAATCCAAGCCACAATCTTCCGGATCCATCTTCAATTATGGATGTAATAGTTTTATAATTACTCCTTCCGCTCTCATCGATATAATTAGGAATTATGCTTTGAAACTTTGCTTTAGCTTTATCAAATTTATAAAGACCTGCTAATTGCATACCTATCCATAAAGAACCATTACTATCCTCATATATACATCTCACATAATCATTAACGATTGAATTTTCTTTATCGGTTATTATCGGGAAATGAGTGAATTTTCCAGTGCTGCGATCAAACCTGCTTAGGATTCCTTCACCGGTGCCAAGCCATATTATACCTTCTTTATCTTCATATATATATGTAACAGTATTGTTAGTTAAACCCTGTGAATCCGGCTGCAGGAATGTAATGTGCTGGAACTGTCTGTCATTTGAAAACTTATTCAGACCTCCCTGAGAGCTGGTTACCCAATAGACATTCGAATGATCACGATATATCGCGTGTGTATAATCTCCGCCGGGACTAAGACTTTGCGGTTTTGCCGGGTCGTGAATAAATATGCTATATTTTTTTGAATCAGGATAAAAATTTATAAGACCGGCTCCATATGTTGAAATCCATAATGTTCCATCAAAATCTTCAACTATTGACCTCTGAATAAAATTCGCATCATTTCTTTCGCTTGGTAATATTAAGCTGTATACTTTTTCAGCCGAAAATGATATAAATTCAAACACACATTTGTTTCTGTCGAATCTGCCTAATCCCCCGCCGAGAGTTCCGATCCAGAAGTTGTTCTTGCTGTCTTCAAGGATTGAGTACATTCTGTTATAATAGTACTCCTTTTTGTCTGATCTGTAATTAGTAAAATCATCTGTTTCTCTGTTATATTTGCATAGCCCATTGGTAGTTGCCAGCCAGAGTGTTCCTGATCTGTCTTCATACAGCACCCAGACACAATTTGCTACGATGCTTGCAGAGTCTTCCGGATCGTGAACATACTTTTTTTCAATTAAATCACTATGACTTTCTAATTTCTCAAAATTCCTGACAAGTCTTAGAAGTCCTTTTTCTGTTCCAACCCAATATGTACCCGTATGATCTTCTAATATATCATAATAAAAATTCTCGTAGGTCTCACCTGTATCCGGGACAATAAAATAATTCGTGAAGTTATCATTTTCCCGGTTATATAAACTCATACCATTTGCAAGTGTTATCCAAAGGTTATGAGATTTATCCTCATAAATATTGGTGCCGTCGTTTATATAAATACTGTTAGAATCTTTTTCATCCGCCTGGTAGATAGTAAATTCATAACCGTCATACTTTACCAATCCGTTACTGGTTACAAACCACATAAAGCCCAGATAATCCTGAGTCATATTCCAGGTGGAATTAGTCGGCAGCCCGTCTTCAACAGAAAAATGTTCAAACCTTATTTCATCACTCTGCGGCAAAGCTTCGTAACTGCTTATCAGTATTAAGATAAATATCAACAACCAGACATTATTAATTTTTACATCTGCACCAAACATCAGTCTTTACCTCAGAAAGTTATAGTGTACTTCAATTCCGAACGTACGGGGAGAACCATACCAAACAGACGGAATTCCCCTCGCCGGAGAATTATCAAGTAAATAAACTTTGTCAAGTAAATTCTTGCCCCAGATAGAAAATCCAAACCGATTTCCAGGTAAATTATAGCCAATTCTTGCCTTCAACAACTCACAACTATCAGCAAAATGTAAACCTATATGGTTATCCGAAGGATCAATTGGGTTAATTCTATTCACTCGCGTGATCGTATTATAATTGGCTTTTATTAAAATATCCGTCGGAAGTGGAAGAACTGGGATTTTGTTCATAGCCTTACTCCTCTTAAGACTATTTCA
>JARRKF010000349.1:0-6429 GCA_037388405.1 Ignavibacteriaceae bacterium
TTCACAAGTAACATAGCAATGACAGCAGCCCTTGCTATTATTTCTTTTGTGATGATTCAATTTGGTGGAATAAAGCAAAACGGATTTTTCGGTTACTTGTGAAGGTCGATGAATAAGGAATCAATCCTAGAAAATTTCCAAACAAAATGAAAAAGAATAAAGTTAACAGAAATGGTAGAAATGTTTTGTAGGCTTTTCCTATCGTTGGTTCAGCAATCTCATCCCGGACGAAAATTATAAGTACTTCAAAAAGATTAGTGAATCTCTTTGGGATTAGAGAACCTTTATATCCTTTTGCAACAGCGTAAAAAGTAACCAGAGCTAAAATTGCTGCTAACCACATAAAAATAACGTGTTTCGAAGGAGTGATATCGATACCAAAAACTAATGGAAATTGAGGAATATGAAGTGTTCCCAAGAAAGGAAGTTCTATTTCTCTTCCATCCATAACATGATGCAAAATCCACCCGCTATCAGATTTTCCTGCGTTTTCGAGCGAATCTGAGACAACTTTTAACGTATCTATATAATTATTTCCCGCCAATCGGAAGCTTTCTTTTGAAATTCAAGTAAAGAATCTCAACTATCAAGTAAAAAAAGTAGAAAAATAAGATAGAAAATATAAACCCATACGTATTTATTTCCAAAAAAATCAGCACTAAAATTACTAATGATAAGCCCAGGAATAGTCTAAAAAGCAACCCTCCCCAAAGTGTAATTAGAAAGATCTTATCGGATTTTTTCAGACTGTAGTTAAGCAGTAAAAACCCTATGAAAAAGTTAATTAGTGAAAGAATTTCACCAAAAAGAATCGATTTGAATAATAAAGATGATAAGATAGAAAAGAGAAAAAGAACGGTAATTATCACTAATGCCAGAATTGTAACTATTATACTAAAGGCAATTAAAGTTCTTTCATTTTTTATCATTTCCGGCTTTCTGAACAGATTTAATAAAATTATACAAGCCTGCGAAGACTCCAAGAAATGCAAAAACTATTGTTAAGATTGGCTGTGTTTCGAAATAGCCATCTAACCAAATTCCCAGAAATACCATTAGAGTTACAGTAACAGCTAACTGTAAACCCAACCCCAGATAAGGACCTATTTCCCTATAAAAATTATTTGCAGATTTTATTTTATTTGGGTCCAGTTTCATTTTTATCTGTAGTAGTAACACGAGGTGCAGATGAATCTCCCATATTACTCTTTCCATCAAATCTGGCACCGGCTTCAATCACTAAAATTTTTGTGAAGATATCTCCCTTTAAATTTGCCTTTGCTTCAAGAGTTACTTTTTCCTTGGCGTTAACCATACCAGAAACTTTTCCACCAAGCGTAATTGATTGACCGTTAACCTGACCAATAATTTCACCTTGTTCGCCAACTGAAACATTACCTTCAGAAATAACATCGCCTTGAAAAATAACCGACAAAATCTTGTATAAGCAAAAATATCAATCCGAATGGCTAAGAATTAAGACGTGACCATAGTCATCAGTATAACCAGAAAAAACGACAAAACCACCGGCTGAAGCAAAGACTGGCGTTCCATCTTTTGCCACAATATCAATTCCAAAGTGGCCTCTTTCAGGATCGTAAACTCTGCTAATATATCCATTAACAGGAAGAATGAAAAAGATGAAATTGTCATCCTGCCTAAACAATTTTTCTGCATAGTCAAATATTACACCAAGAATATTACTCTCATTAGGTTTTTTATAAAATTTTTTAAGGCTGTCAGGTGAAACGTTTAAAGAATCCGCCATAACAGAATCACCCAAAGACAAAGCATATTTTAATCTTTGATTTGAAGATTTTAACAGTTGTAATTCCTTAGACAGAAATAACATCTTCTCATTTAATATTTTCATATTTTCAATGTCTTGCGGGGTTCTTAAATACTTATCAGGTAAAATTTTATTGCCTATTCCTGTAATTGCCAAAATATAATATCCTGCAATTATCATAAATAAAGAATAGATCACTGCGAAAAATAAAATCTTTAACGGAGTAAATTTCTTTGATCTTGATTCGTGTGCAGTATCATCAGGAACAATGATAACAGAGAAGCTCTTTAAATTTTTCAAGTATTTAAAAATTGACATATAATAATTCTGGTAATAAGTGTATACTAATTTAATTTAAGTTCTTCAACAATTCTACAAATTTAATTGCTCCTTCTCTAATCAGTTTAGGCTCTTCAGATGTGAGATTTAAGATAGTTGAAGAAGTTTGCTTTACCTGTTCTTTGCTAAAAATGATGGCATCAACTTCTGCTAAAAAATTCTTTCCAAGTTCTTCAACATTATTTACTGGTTCCTGCCCACTCCTATTAACGCTTGTTGAAATTAGTGGTTGTCCGATTTCCTTTAGAAGTTCCTGACAAAAATTATTTTTTGGTATTCTGACAGCTATGGTTTCAAATTCAACGATTCTTTTTGTTCTCTCATTCAAATTTAATACTACAGATACTGGGGCAGGCCAGATTGATTGAAGAAAATCCAGATGTTTCTCAATAACTATTTCCACATAGTTTAACATGTTCTCGATATTATCAATCAGCCAAATAAATTGTTTGCTTTCATTTCTACCTTTTATTTCAGCAATCCTGCGAACAACATTCTGATCAAATGGACTTCCACCAATACCGTAAATCGTATCCGTTGGGTATATAAAAACTTTACCTGAATGATACAGATTAGATGCAACCTGAAGTGCTTTTTCAGGAAGTTCTTCAATATTGATAATTTTTTCAGAGTTACCTGGCATTTGAAATCATGTTTTTTGCTTTTTCTATAACTTTTTCTGATTCCAATAGTTTTGCACACAAGAAGGATTCAATTGGGCAACTTTGATACCCATGAATTCCACAAGGCTTACAGTTAAGATCATCAAAACTTAGGTAACTGCTTCGATCGTTATAAGGATAGAAACCAAACTCCGGCACGGTTGAGCAATAAATTGTAAGCACCGGAATATCAGCACACAGGCCTAAATGAGTCGGAGCACTATCGTTACAAATCAGTAGAGAAGACTTCTTTAATAATTCAATTGTTTCAATGAATGAAAATTCCCCGGCAGCTGAATGGACAGAATTTTCAAAACCTTGCTGCAATTCATTGCAAATTGATTTGTCTTCTGATCCCCCGATGAGCACCATTTGAAAATTTTGGTTTACAAAATGCTCAATTACTTTCCTGAAATATTCTGCAAGATACTTTTTAGTTGCCCATACAGAACCTGGAGCGATAGTTATAAAAGATTTAAGATTTTTTTCTATCAAAAATTCTGAAACTTTTTTCTCTGATTCATTTGAAACTGATACTTCTGGTAGAATACGCCAATTTTCATCATTAAAATCACGATTTAGAAATTCAAGATTCCTTCTAACTTCATGAGCAGAAGGATCATATTTAACACATTTTTTAAAAGCGAACTTTAAGTTGCTGTTCTCAAATCCATAAGATTCTTCTGCAGAAAGCATAAGCGTGGTTATTGCACTTCTAAGAGAACGATGAGGAGAATAGACTATTGAATATTTTCTTTGTTTAAGCTCTCTAACAAACTTTATAAAAGAGAATATTGATTTATGCTTTCCCTTTTTATCCAATTTAATCACTTTGTCGACATAAGGAGAAGCTTCAAAAATTTGAGCAGTTAATGGAATGCTGAGAACTTCCAGAGCGAAATCAGGTTTTTGTTTTTTTAACTCCTGAATAAATGGTAAAGTCAATATTGAATCACCAGGAAAAGCAGTTTGAATAATAAGTATTTTCTTTTCATTAGACATTTAATATTTCCACCTATTATGCATCCATAGCCATTGTTCAGGATATTCCCGAATTATTTTTTCTAGATAAGCAGTATGTCGCTGACTGATTTCTTTAATTTTATCCTCATCATTTACATTCAGATCATTTGTAGGAATTTCTACCAATACTGTACGATACTTGAAATCCTTTTGCCTAATTGGGATTCCATAAATAATCGGTGCACCTGTTTTAACAGCAAGAGCAGCAGGTCCTGTATAAACAGAAACTTCCCTTCCGAAGAAATCGACTCTTTCCCCTTCACGGGGTCCCCTCTGATCGGCAACCATTGCAACAATTTTCTTTTCTTTCAATGTCTGGTAAGTTTTTCTGATTGATATTCCAAGAGGAACGATTTCATTATTAAATTTTGTTCTAAACCTGTTCATGGGATACCAATTTGCATAGCTACAGATATTGCAATGAATTCCAAATTACAAAAATGCGACGAAAGTAAAATTACACCCTTCCGCTGATTATACTTGTCGATAATTAATTCAGGATTTGCACAATCAACTGCATCTATTAGTTGCTGTTTGTTCATATATGGCAAGTACATTATCTCTACAAGTGTGACAGCAAAACTTTTATAAGTTTTATATGCGAGACTTTTTATTTCAGAAGAATTTTTTTGAGGGAAAGCAATTTGAAGATTCTTGATTACAACTTTTTTTCTGATAGGAATAAAATAATAAAATACAAAAGCTATGAAGGACGAAAATTTTCTGGAAAGTTTTAATCCAATCAGACTAAAAAATCTACTAAACAAAATAAAGACAATATATTCTAATCCATTCTTCATTGCTTTAGAGAATCAAGTTGTAAAATTAATCAAAGATTAACAATAAAGATGAAAAGAAATAAAATTCCTTAAGAAGAGAGAAATCAACTAATTTTTGCTTTTTATTGAACCATTATTCTGCGAATCCAGTAATCATCTCGCATTTCACCTCGTTTTGTAGAATGAAGAAGCTGATAATCATTGAATCCTGTTATATCACCGAAAATAAAAATTACTCCACCTTCAATATCATTATAGTGCCAGATTTCGTAAGGTTTTTTATCAGTTTCGTTCGGATATCGCTCAATTTCAGAAGGCTCACCGTAAACTAAATAAATTCTGCCGCGATCTGTTTGCCAACCTTCTTTGCCCATTCCTTTAAATCTTGCATTACATTCCTCGACACGTTTTAGATAAGACTGATAACTTTCTTTTTTACCAGTCCTAGGATTTTCATCGCGGGACTTCCAAAAATTATACATGAACTCCCTTTTTGCTTCTACAGTTGAAAGTGAATTATACTTATCCTTGTCGGTATTGGTGGCAATATATTTGGATTTTGCGAATAGATCATCCAGTTCTTCCTCTGACATAGCACCAAAAGTTGTGCTAAGTACCGGAGAGACGGTTGTCTGAAAACTATCCACAGCAACTATTGATGGATTATAAACAAAAAATCTTTTAGATGAAGAAACACCAAAATTAGCAGTACTATCGACCAGATTTAAAAACAAAGTATAAGTATCTGTTGGGAGTTTGTGAACTCTAACTATTCCGACTTCAACTCTTGAATCAACTGCTGTGTTTATCTTTTTTGATTTTGAAGTAACTACATTACCCTTGCTGTTTACAACGAGCTCATCGAGTCTAAAATTATCTTCTGCTGAATTGCCCTGAAGATTATAAAGCTCCGAATAGTAAAATAGAACGGGCTGTTGTTCTCCGCATACTGATGCAGGTAACGGTGTTACTTCGTACGTATTCTTGTAAAATATTGAAGAAGTATTTTCACTTCCTTGAATAATGTTCGAAGCTAACTGAATATCACTTACAGCTGTACTGAGATTAAGAAATGGCTTAACAACAAGTTGGTCAGATATTATCTTTTTATTTAGCGGATTATTTTGCTGAATCATCAATTTCGATGTGAAGAAAGCCTTCTACGTAATCCATTGAATCCGTATGCATATATTGAAGGCAGGATTGATTGAACGAATAATAAAACTCCACGTAGTTTGAAACTGAATCGTAACCAAATTGAGCGAAGTCGAATTCAAAATTCATATTCTGGGAAAAAACTTCACCAGCTATTGTGATGAAAAACAGAATGGCAATAAACCATTTTTTCATAATAATTCTCAACTATTTCTATTTACTTCCCCAAAAATAAAAAAGCGTCCATTGCAAATTCAACAGACGCTTTAATGACTAATTACTTAAACTATTCAAAGTTAAGCTTTATTGTAAAGATATGGTTTGAAGTTGGAAATTCTTTTACATCCCTGAAGGCGTAATCGAAAGAGAATCCAATTCCTCCCTCTAATTTATAATTGAGACCGGCTCCAAAAGTTAAACCATAGATATATTCACTTGCATTTTCCATAAGGAAATTGTAACCACCTCTAACGAAAAAGTTTTGCATAAAACCATATTCCAGACCAAAGTTAGCTATATCTTCCAATGAATTATTTGCAGTATATGCACCAGCAAATGTTAAATCATTTTGCTCATTGATATTAAAGTCATATGTAAGACTTAGCTGGAAGAAACTTGGTATCTGAAAAGATTCAGTTATTACCTGATAGCTTCCTGAGGAAGAACCAGGAATCGAACCCGG
>JARRKF010000350.1:0-2830 GCA_037388405.1 Ignavibacteriaceae bacterium
CCTAAAGGTTCCCAGGTGTCTTCATCCATACCAATTATTATCAACGCATAATAATCTAGAAAACTGGTTAGCGGATCAAATGTTGATCGAGTAGCGTAAAGTGCCTGCCCTCTTTCCCATTTAAACTGCCATTGGCCATCATTTATAGTGAGAATTGGAGAATTATTTGTTGATTGATAAATAGGTCGCTGACTAACAACAACAATTTGTGCAGTGTAGTCAACATCACTACTAGCTGCAGTAAAAAATATACTAAGCGAGCAATCAATTTTTTGTCCCCAATCTAAATCAGTAAATCTGGTAGTGTTCATATAGCTTTCAATAATACCAGCAAACTCAGCTAAAAGTTCTCGATTATTTACAGGTAGACTTTCAAAATTTACATCAACTCTGCAGTTTAATTCCTGCGCAAGAATTGAAAGATTGAAGATTAAAAAAATTATTATGGTTTTCATAGGCTTTTTCTTCAAAATTTATTGATTTAATATATGAAAATAGATATACTCGCTCAACAAACTTTAAATTCTTTTTATGCGGAAATCTAAAACAGTATATTTTTTATTTTTATTTGCCGTACAAATCTTTCCGCAATATAATCCAGGTGCAAGGCAAATTTCTTTGGCTAATTCTGATGTGGCATTAGCTAATGATGTGTTTACTCTCTTTAACAATCCTGCAGGCTTAAGTCAACTAAACTGGAGAGAAGTTGGTATCTATTATTCCCCTGCCCCATTTGGATTAACCGAATTATCGAATGGTTATGTAGCATACCACGAACCACTAAGTTTCGGTTCTTTAGCAATTGGTGGCATGACATACGGTTTTGATCTCTACCGGGAATCAAAAGTTCTTCTTGGTTATTCATATAATTACGATAATAAATTTTTCATGGGGCTAGCTCTAAACTATCATTCATTTTCAATAAAAAATTATGGCAATACCGGAGTCTTGTATTTTAATGTTGGCGGACTAATATATATTCTTCAAGATCTTCGCTGGGGATTTTTGGTTGATAATCTTAACCGTGCTACTGTTGCAAATGCTGACGATCAAATTCCAATGATTTTATCAACAGGATTTAGCTATGATGTTCTTGACAACCTTTCCTTTAATTTCGCTTTAGAGAAAGATATACGATATAATCCTTCAGTTCAATTTGGAATTGATTATGATATCATCCGGTATATTTCATTAAGATTAGGTACTTCAAATGAACCTTCAAAATTTACTGCCGGAGTTGGAATTAATTATTCATTTATAAGTCTTGACTATGCATTTTTCACACACCAGGATTTAGGGTTAACACATCAGGCAGGGATTATTTTAAGTTTTGGTAAAGATGGATCGCGTTCTCAAGCAATAAGAAAATATCTTAACTCTAATTGATATTCCTTCAAGAATTTTGAAAGCGACTTGTAAAATACCGCTGATTTTATTTATACTCATCTTATCATTTTGCTTAAAAATTAATGCTCAAACCGATTCTTCTTACTTAAAAACCGAAGAAATACTCGAAGATGTTTTACAGGAACCTGATGCTGAAACAGATAATTCAGATTTATATGATCAGCTTGAACAACTTATGCTAAATCCGATTAATTTAAATACTGCCACTGTAAATGATTTGCTTCAAATACCCGAACTTGATAATTCCTCAGCAAAATTAATAATAGAACACAGGGCAAGATATGGTAATTTCTTTTCTGTAAGCGAACTGAATGCTGTTCAAAATCTTGATAAAAATCTAATTAAAAAGATTACTCCATTTGTTTATGTTGATAAATCAAAAAAACAATTGGAACAAAAGCCAGAAGAAGTCAATTTGTTTTTCGCAAGATCAGATGCTTTGCTGAGAAGCAGATTTATAAATGAATTACAAAACAATGAAGGATTTCTAAATCAAAAATTTGAAGGAACAAAGCCACGAATTTATAATCGTCTGTTAGTAAAATATGATAGTCATTTCCAAGCTGGTTATCTTGCCGAAAAAGACCCGGGTGAAAGTGCTTTTAACGAGTTTTCAACTTTTCATTTAGCTGTAAATGATATTGGTTTTATTTATAAAGCAGTTCTGATGGATTATTATCTGGAATTCGGACAAGGATTAACCTTGTGGAGTCCCTATGCTTACTCAAAAGGTGCCGATGCTGTTTTTTCTATCAGAAGAAATGACAGAATAATACGACCTTATACAAGTTCAACTGAAAATAATTTTTTCCGTGGAGCTGCCGCTTCATTAAACTTTGGGGATTTTTACTTTACTGGATTTTATTCTAATAATTATTTTGATGCAAGTATAGATTCAGTCACAGGTGAAATAACTTCAACTCCGGTTGATGGATTGCATAGAACTTTGAGTGAAATCAGTAAAAGAAAAAGTGCAAGCGAAAAAATGTTTGGCGGAAGAATTGATTACAGGACAGGAGGATTTCTAAATTTTGGAGTATTGTATTATAATTCAAGTTACAGCAATCCATTTCAGCCATCAAATATTTTTGATATTTCCGGGAACCAATTTAATTACACAGCTTTTGCTTACAATATATTGCTTGATCGCTTTTCTTTCTCCGGGGAACTATCATACAACGGAATTTCTGTTGCTTCAATAAATACACTTCAAATTTTG
This sequence comes from Ignavibacteriaceae bacterium, assembly GCA_037388405.1. GTDB lineage: Bacteria > Bacteroidota > Ignavibacteria > Ignavibacteriales > Ignavibacteriaceae > IGN2. The sequence continues at coordinate 2,627 of JARRKF010000350.1, forward strand.
ATTAGTAAAGGATTTACATTTGTTTCCTCTGTAAGAAGCTACCCAAGAAACTTTTTTAGTTTGCATGGCTATGCATTCGGTGAAAGAAGTGGAGCAACAAATAACGAAGTCGGAATTTATACAGGACTCAAATGGCGAACTCCTTTTGGACTGTTAAATTTTTATTATGATCAATTTAATTTCCCATACCCAACTTATTATAAC
>JARRKF010000351.1:0-3617 GCA_037388405.1 Ignavibacteriaceae bacterium
TTTCAATTTTACTTCGAAGATGTAAATTATTTTGTTTTAGTTGAGAGTCAGTTACCATGCCGTCCATCCTCCATCAACAACAAGATTTGCACCTGTCATATAACTTGAGGCATCACTTGCAAGAAATACCAGAGCACCTTTATAATCCGCTGGATGAGCCATGCGTCCTAGTGGAGTTTTTGCAGAATAATTTTTAACAAAAAATTCCTCCTGGTTATCGCGCACTCCTCCCGGCGAAAGCGTATTTACTCTAATTCCTTTATCTCCCCAGTACGCAGCAAGAAATCTTGTAAAAGAAATTACAGCACCTTTTGTAACAGGATAAGCGGCGGATTTATAAAAGGTCTGTTCGCCTTTTTCATTTCTGTAAATTGATTGATCTGGTGCAACGATTCCGTAAGTTGATGCAACATTTATTATGCTTCCATAATTTCTTTTAGCCATTTCTGAACCAATTACTTGTGAACAGATAAACATACCGGTTACATTAACATCAAGAGATTTCTTGAACATTTCAACAGGGTAATTTTCAAACTTTGATTCTTCTAATGCAGCTAAAGGATCTTCAAACTTATCATTGATTGCAGCATTGTTAACCAGAATATCAACCTTGTCGTAGTTGCTTAAAACTTTTTTCCTCAACGAACGGACCGATTTTTTATCTGTTATATCAACCCCAATTCCCAAAGATAGAACGGAAAGAGTAGCAGCAAATTTAGCACATTCACTTTCATTAAGATCACACACAACAACGTTTGCGCCCGCTTCTGCAAGTGCATGGCAATGATGTTTACCAATTAATCCTAAAGCGCCAGTTACAACAGCAACTTTTTCTTTAAGAGAAAAAAGTTCCGATATTTTCTTTTCAGTTGGCAATTTATTTTTTCTTTGGTTTCGTATTAAAGTTACTTACTTTTCTGAATACTGGTTCCACTGGTTCACCTTTGAGGTAACCACGAACATTTTTTTCATTTACAGCTTTCTTTAAAATTGGCAGAACTTCCCTGTAAGTCTTTAAAGTGTATTCAACATCTTCATCTGAATGAGAGAAACTCATATTATGAAAACCTCCCCAGAGAATTCCACGTTTTATCATTTCCTGCTGGACTAACGATTTCATTTCAAGTGGATTACCTGCTGAACCATCAAATGTCATAAGTGAACGACATTCGTAGCCGATACATTTAGTATAAGGTATTTCTAACTCTTCAGCAATTTTATTGTAACCATCTTTCAATTTTTTACCTTGTTTTGCCAAATAGGCTGGAACATTCTTGTCTTTTAATTCTTGAACTGTAGCTTTAGCTGCAGCAAGAGATAGAGCTTCCCCACCAAATGTTGTAAAGAAGAAAACATCTTTTTCCAGAACTTTCATAACTTCTTTTTTTCCGGCAAGAATGGCTATCGGCATTCCATTGGCAACAGCTTTAGAAAATGTTGCAAGATCTGCTTTCACTCCAAAATATTCCTGGGCACCTCCAAGAGCAATTCTGAATCCGGTCCACATTTCGTCGAATATTAGGAGTGTTCCATTTTTTGTACAGATTTCTCTCAACTTCTGAAGAAAATTATCCTTTGGTGCTTCGAATACAAACGGTTCAAGAATTACTGCTGCAGTATCTTCGTCAATCGAATCGATAACTGATTGAATATCATTATAGTTAAAAGTAAAAGTTAAATCTTGAATCGATTGCGGAATTCCAGCATTACGATCAGTCACAGAAATATACCAATCATGCCAGCCGTGATAACCGCAGCAAAGTATCTTCTGACGTTTTGTGTAAGCACGTGCTACACGTACTGCAGCAGATGTAACATCAGCACCGGCTTTGCTGTATCTGATAGATTCAGCATTTGGAATTATCTTATTTAATAGTACTGCAACCTCAACTTCAAGAGGATGCATTAAAGAAAATGTTATCCCATCTTCAAGTTGTTTTTTAATTGCTTCATCTACTTTATCATAAGCATAACCGAGAGACAGGGGACCAATTCCCATATTAAAATCCAGATATTCATTTCCATCAGCATCCCACACGTGTGAACCTTTTCCTTTGACAAGATATTTTGGCGCAACACCTTTTATATTTTGCTGGGGACCTTTTGCTAATGTTTGTGTTGTTGTTGGAATCAGATCCAGGGCTTTGCTGTAAAGTTCATCTGATTTTTTTATTACAGGATAATCTTTATTGAATTCAACTTTATTTGGCATAATTATTTTTGATTTTTTGACATTAAATTTTTCTTGTTTGTTCGGGAGTAATTGTTTTTAGTTCTTTTAGATGATTTCTGTACCAATTCACTCCAGCATACATTTCATTTATTTTCTTTATTTCGGGTTTTTGTTTTAAAAGCAAAAGAATATCATTTAAACTAAACTCTGGATTCTGATTATATAGTTCATCATAAATTCTTTTAATGAGTTCATAATCTTCTTTATAATCAATTGTGAATCTGTGAGACATAGAATAATCATATCCGGTTTCCCAAAGAACATTTCCAATTCTGAATTTATCTGGATTCTCCCAGATGAACGGCGTTGTGTGTTCTCGTTCAAAATCTTTTTTTGCGTTAATCCAGGCATTTTCCAAAGTTTTAAAGCTCATTATTTCGACATCATTTCCATCCGGATAACTGGGTGGATGCAGATTACTTACATAATCGAATTTTTTGTAGTTGTTAATATAATACAATATTACTTTGTCAATTATTTCGGGAGCAATCAACGGACAGTCTGATGGAATTTTTACTACAGCTTCAGCATCAAACTTTTTTGCCGCTTTATAGTGCCGGTCTAGCAAATCAAGTGAACTACCCCTGAAAACTTCTATTCTTAATATAAGTGGTCTATTTGCAAGAGGTAGGAGCACTTTTCCTGGTAAACGAGAAGAACCCACTCGTGCTTGTATTATTGTAACAATTTTAGCAGAATTGATCAATTTGAGAGATTAATTTAAAATATTGTTTCGTTCAAATTTTCGTCTTACAAAGTACTTTAAATTAGCAAACAGATAAGAGTAATAATTATTTTTTTCCTTTACTCTAATAATAGAACGTGGTGAGTTAAGCAAATCATTAGCTACGGCCGCAATGTTTTTTGATGAAGTGCCATTATTTTGTATGGGGACTAATTTTATTAGTTCTTCATTATCAAGAGAGCTATAGACCTCTTTACCTAAAACTAACGCAGGAAAAAGAGTACTTGAATACCTTGTAATCAATACATCACAATTAGCTAACATAGGATCAATATTAATTCCGTGATAAACTATTGCATCGGGAGCGTACTTTTTTATCTCAGCAATTCGCTTTTTTACATTTTCATTTGGGTGGAGTTTAAAGATTAGCTTTTTTCCTTTAGCCTTCTCCTTAGCAAATTTGATGAGTTTTTTTCTATTTTCATATTTAAGTGTTTCTCTGGTATCAGAAGTGGCAACCAGGACAAAGTTTTTATGTTCGAACGAGAGTTCAGTCATTTTTTCAAAATCATCAAAGTTAGGAATTCCTGTTACACGAATTTTATTCGGATCGATACCTCGTTCAATGAATTGATCTCTAAATCCTTCGGAAGCGACACAAAAGAAATCATACTGATGAGAAAGTCCCGTCATTGAAGT
>JARRKF010000352.1:0-2828 GCA_037388405.1 Ignavibacteriaceae bacterium
ATATTACCTAAAGAATCAGTTTTAACCAACCAAAAATCAGAATCACCCGAACCAAAAGAATCAGTAAACCCAACCAAAGCAAAACCACCATCCGAAGCCTCAATACCAGAATAAGCAACATCGGCTTCAGTTCCACCAAAAGTCTGATCCCAAACCATATTACCTAAAGAATCAGTTTTAACCAACCAAAAATCAGAATCACCCGAACCAAAAGAATCAGTAAACCCAACCAAAGCAAAACCACCATCCGAAGTTTCAATAACAGATTGAGCACAGTCCGTCCCAGATCCTCCATAGGTTTGATTCCACTGAACATTACCTAAAGAATCAGTCTTAACCAACCAAAAATCAGAATCACCCGAACCAAAAGAATCAGTAAACCCAACCAAAGCAAAACCACCATCCGAAGTTGTGATCACACAATACGGAACATCATTTTCATCGCCTCCAATAGTTTGATCCCATTTTAGATCTCCGTATTCACCGGTCTTTACTAACCAAAAATCATCCAATGAGCCATCATAAAAATTCCTTTTCCCAACCAAAAGAAATCCATTATCTGAAGCTTGAACAACTGAAAAAGCAATTTCAGCATTAGTGGCTCCATAACTTTCACTCCATTTTATTGAAGATGCAGAAAGAGAACTGATTGGAAGAATGATGGGTATAAGAAGTATAATCATAGCTAAAGGAATTAATTTCTTAGGTATATGCAAATTTTTCAATCCTTACCAGTTAATTTTTGGTGATTCAATTATTTAAAGAAGTATTCTAAAACTCGCAATAAACAATTCTTTCTTAAAACAAATAAAAAGTCCGAGAAATAATACTAAATGCTAATTGTGTGCGTGCTGTTTTGAGTGCAGTTAATTTAATTGTTGGATAATTTAATGACAAAATAATAACCCAAAAAATCAAAATGATGTTTGGCCTAGTACTAATCTAAAGGTAAAAATTACAAAATAAAATAGACTGGGAATAATAAGTAAAAATGGTATGTTATTGTATATTCCAGTGTTAAGAACTAATGGTCCTAAAATACTTCCAAATGGAATAATCCAATATATTCTTCGGGATTTATTAGAAAAAAATTTCTTAATATCTTTACTAAGTATCATAATAATGACAGAGACACCAAAAAATAACAATTCCAGTGCAATGTTAAATTCATCAACCACCGAAAAATCAGAAATAAAAATCCAATTATTAGAAAATGGCCAAAACAATTGAGTACCGCCAGAAAAAATATCGCCCACAAGAGAATGAGAAACCAGAGCTGCGAAATATGGAACCGCCTTTTTTCTATAAATTACAATAAAAGGTAATGAAAGAATAATAGAAAAAAATAAAGAGTGGATAATCCCGCGATGCTGCAGAAATGGAAAAAAGAAAACATCAACGTCTGTAAGAACAGAAACAGTAAATAAAATAGCCCAATTCAACTTAACACTTAAGAAATTGCCAAAAAATTTTCCTACAATATAACCTAGACTCAGATGACCAACGGCAAACATCTTCCACATCTCGCGCGCGCTTTAATTCGAGTTAAAGAGAGCCGTTATTAGTTCGTTATGAACTTGTTTAGCATTCCTATTTGTAGTATCAATTAAGATCGTTTTATCATAAGTAAAATGTTTCATCCAATCTCTTTGCATGTTGATAAATACAGATAATTCACTTTGTCGAAAAGCTCTTGATCGTCTTCGCTCCTTCAAATCATCATCACTTGCATCAAAAATCAATGTAATATTTCGATTACTCATCCACTTAACAAGTAAATGTATCAATCGTGGTGTTCTGGATTCAATTTTAAATAAAACAGGAAAAGATTTTTCATACGTAAAAATTGTCATCATGAATCCTTCCTCAATAAGAACGACAAACCCCAAACGAAACGGCAAATACACAGTAAAAAAGAATTTCAAAAAAATACTAAAGGTATCTAACAATGTCCAAAGACCAAAAAGAGAACTCATTAAATGTTTTTTAGGATAAATTTGTGTCTTACCATCCGGAAAAATAATCTCTTCACTACCACCCACCAAAATTAAAAATTTACTTAACAAAAAAGCCAATCCTTGAGTACTCTTGATATAGCTCGTTACAACATTGATCCTTCTTGATTTAAGAAAAGATTTAAGCAAAAACATTTGTGTAGATTTGCCAACACCTACAGGACCAACGAAAGTAAAAATTCTTTGGTCAGATCCAAAAACCAAATTGACTTCACCTATCTATTTTAAAAAATCAATGTTAAATAAAACACTTAGCAAAACTCTTCGTAAACACTCAAACAATGTTTTACAATCGAATCCCAAGTATATGATTTCATAACTTCAGCTCTTCCAGACTTTCCAAAAAAATCAACTTCCTTTGGATTTGAAACAAAATACTCAATAGAATCTCTTAAACCATTTACATCCCCTGGATTAACTATAAAACCAGTCTTGCCGTCCTTAACTATTTCTGGCATTCCACCAACATTTGTACATATGACGGGAGTTTCACATGCCATTGATTCCAATAAGGTTAAACCCAAAAGTTCAGGAATTGGATGATAGTTGCCAAAATAATCCAAATAAACTGAAGGCAATATAGTTACATTAGAAGTACAATATTCGTGAACTAACTCCTTATCACACAAGCCAAAGTTGAAATTTACTTTGCCATTTTTATCAAGTGTCTTTAAAAATCTAACTCGATCTGAATCTTTTTCTGGACTTACAATTGAGAGCTTTACATCCAAATCTTGAACAGCTTCAATTAGAAATTCACAACCTTTGTGTGCCGCAAGTCGCCCAACAAAAAGTACCTTTCCCGTTTCCCTT
>JARRKF010000353.1:0-5353 GCA_037388405.1 Ignavibacteriaceae bacterium
TGGAGAATTGTACCTGTTTCAGGATTTCTGAATAGTCCGTTTTCTGGAATGATAGTCCAGGCTAAAGCAATTGCAAAAATCAGGAGCCAGATACCTGCCCATTTAAGGCCTTTCTTTTCTTCGGGAGTGATATCGTGAACAGGAAGTTTTTCTGCATCGCCTTCATATTTTTTCAATCTTGGTTCAACGATTTTTTCAGTTACAAGGGTACCTGCAATAACTACCATAAAAGCGGAGACGAACATAAAATAAAAATTTACAGCTGCATTTACTTTCATTCCGGGATCAATAATTTGAGCTGCTGATTGTGAAAGCCCAGCAAGTATTGGATCTACTGAGCCGATTAAAAAGTTTGCTCCAAAACCACCACTAACACCACAAAATGCAGCAGCAAGTCCAGCCATTGGATGTCTTCCCAACGCATAAAAAATCATTGCACCAAGAGGAATAAGAATAACGTATCCTGCTTCAGAAGCAAGGTGAGAGAGAACACCGGCCAAAACAACTGAACCAGTAATCAGATGAGTTGGTGCTTTTAAAACGAGTGCCCTGATTACAGTATTGAAAAGTCCGGAACCTTCTGCTACACCAATTCCAATCATGACTGCTAATACATATCCAAGCGGAGGAAAAAGTACGAAATTGTGGACAACGTTCTCATATATCCATCTCAAGCCGTCGCCATTAAGCAGATTTTTAACGTGAATTGTTGAGCCATCAGCAGGATGAATTGCAGTCATCCCAACCAAAGATCCAATCATAGATACAATAGCAACTATAAGAGCCAGCAATCCAAATAATGTTGCTGGATGAGGTAGTTTATTACCTACAATTTCAATGTAGTCCAGCGATTTGTTGAAGATACGGGATGCAAGAGACTTCACAATTACTCCTCTGAATATGTGAAAAAATATTTGCAAAGATAGGACTGTGAGTTTAGAATAAAAACTATTTTTTGATTATTTTTTAATACATATAAATCATAGTGTCATTCCCGTGAATTATTTTTTAATACATATAAATTATAGTGTCATTCCCGTGAAAACGGGAATCTACAAAATAGATTCCTGCTTCAGCAGGAATGACAAATCCTTGTAAATAAATATTAAGAGTAAGATTAAGTTTAATAAAAAGAATTAAGGAGATAATATCATGAACTACTATGCGCTCTTTTATCATTACGTTGATGATTATATAACCAGAAGAGAAAAATTCCGAGAAGAACATTTGAAACTAGCGCAGGATGCAAATGAAAACGGACATTTGATACTTGCCGGAGCTTTTAGCGATCCACCGGACAAAGCGTTATTAATTTTTAAAGTTGATGATAAATCAATAATTAAAAGATTTATAGATAATGATCCTTATGTTAAAAATGGTTTGATAAAGGAATGGGAAATAAGAGAGTGGACAGTTGTAATTGGGAAATAAACACTTCGACATTCCAGCAAATGTAATGAGTCCGGAATCTGTCGTTATAACTTGTCATCAGATTCTGGGTAACCTGCCTGCCGTACAGGCAGGTCCAGAATGACATCCAAAAAATTAAATATGAGAAAAGTAATTTTATTCATTGCAACAAGTCTTGATAGCTACATCGCCAGTAAAGACGGAAGCGTTGATTGGCTTTTTACAGATGGTGATTATGGAACTGCTGCATTTATGAAAACCATCGATACAATTTTAATGGGAAGAAAAACTTATGAACAAGCTGTTGAATTCGGACTGGATTTTTACAAAGGAAAGAAAATTTACGTTTTTACAAAATCTAAAAAACTAAAGACAGCAAATGGCTGTGAAATAATAAATGAAGATGCTATTTCTTTCACGAAGAAATTAATTAGAAGGAAAGGAAAAAATATCTGGCTTATGGGCGGTGGTGAATTGGCTTCATCATTTCAGAAAAAGAATTTAATTGATGAGTTTAGCTTTTTTGTACATCCAATTTTACTTGGTGATGGAATACCTCTGTTCAATAATCTTCCAAAGATTTCAACTTTACAATTAGAGAGCTACAAAAGGTTTGACAGTGGATTGATAAGAATTAATTACTCCAAGTAAATTAATAGTATTGAATGTCAGGTCTTTCACGAAAAGTATTTTGCTGTCATTCCGTGCCTGACACGGAATCCATCTTGCAAATTTCAAATAGATTCCGGTTCTTCTCCCGATAAATCGGGATCGACTGGAATGACAAGTGCGGATTGGAATGAATTAATTATTCCAAATAAATCCTCGGAACTCGTGTGTTGATGTTAGTAAGAATTTCATAAGGAATTGTTCCTGCCCATCCTGCAAGGTCTTCAGCAGTAATAGAATTTGACCCATCGCTTCCTAATAAAATTACTTCATCTCCATTGTACGCGGAATCATCTTCAATATTCACCACAATCTGGTCCATTGAAACATTTCCAATTACTGGGTACTTTTTACCATGAATCATAACCTTCGCCTTGTTGCTTAAGCTTCTAAAATACCCATCTCCGTAACCAACCGGAATTGTAACCGCTCTAATATTATGATCAGGTGTATAAGTCAAAACCACTAAAGATTTCCAGGTGAGTGCAGGTTTTACTTCAACAGTTTTCTTAATATTCTTTGAAGGATAAACTCCGAACAACATTATTCCCGGTCGAACCATATCGAGGATTGCTTCAGGCAGCTGCAGTATTGCTCCTGAGTTTGCAATGTGTCTTAGTGGTTGTTTGATTGATCGTTTGTTAAAGTATTCTAAAACTTCATTAAATCTTTCTAATTGGAGCTTAGCGAATGTTAATTCATCAGATTCTGCAGTTGCGAAGTGAGAATAAATTCCTTCAACTAAAATATTTTTACATTTATAAGCTGCTTCCAAAAACTTTTCAGCATTGTAATAATGAACACCCAGTCTTTCCATTCCTGTATCTACTTTCAAGTGCACCTTTGCTTTGATTTTCATCTGTGCTGAAGTTTCATCAATCTGTTTTAACTTATCTATTGAAGAAGCTGTTATTGAAAGATTGTGCTTTAGAAATAGTGGAATTTGATTTCCCCAAACTCCACCTAAAACCAGTATGGGCATTTTAATTCCCATTTCACGCAGAAGAATTCCCTCTTCTACGACAGCAACACCAAGATAGTCGGCTTTCAAATCCTCGTACAGAAGTGCAACCCGAACCAAACCATGTCCGTACGCATTTGCCTTTAAGATTGGCATTATCTTGCATCCGACATGTTTCTTGACTTTATTAAAATTTTCTACCAGTATTCTTAAGTCCACTTCAACTCTAGTCGGACGAACAATTTCATCTATGCTGATTACCGGATAGTTATTGTGGTTTTTCATTGGTTGTTCATAGAATATAATTTAATGCTGTTACAAAGATAAAATATTTGTGCGTCAAAAAATTCAAATTGTCATGCTAAACCTGTCTGCCGACAGGCAGGCTTGTTTCAGCATCTTTTTGACAATAGATTCCGGATCAAGTCCGGAATGACAAGCATAGAATTCAAAAATTCTTCTGTAAAGATATTTAACCTGTTGAAGGTTTTTTCAAAATTGATTACGTTTCAAATACAAATCACTTAACAATTTGATTTATGCCGACAAATCTTCCACCGGAATATTTCAGAGCCGAACAAGTTTTCAGGGAAGCTGAATCCACTTCTGCTAAAATTGCTGCCCTTGAAGAAATGATGAGCACAATTCCCAAGCATAAAGGAACTGATAAGCTAAGAGCTGAATTAAGAAGAAAAATTTCAAAGCTGAAAGAAGACCAGCAAAAGAAAAAAGGTGCAGGTAAACACGAATCTGAATTTCACATTGAAAAAGAAGGAGCCGGCAGAGTAGTTTTGATTGGTTCCGCAAATGTTGGAAAATCATCTATACTTGCTTCATTAACTAACGCAACACCCGTAATTTCAGAAGCTCCATATTCTACATGGTCACCTTTGCCCGGAATGATGTTGATTGATGATGTTCAGATTCAATTAATCGATACACCACCATTAACTAAGGAGCAAGCTCAACCTGAATTATTTGATTTGGTAAGAAGTGCAGATTTAATTTTGATAATTGTAGATTTACAAGCAACTCCTTTTCAGCAATTGGAAGATTCGCTAAAACTTTTAAATCAACATAAAATCATACCGAAGCAGAAAGAATCTGAGACAAGAGAAGAAAGAAGAATTCAGTTCGTTCCGGTTCTTGTAGTTGTTAACAAAGATGATAACGACCAGTGTGATGATGATTTCGAAGTATTTAAAGATCTTTTAGAAATCAGGTTGCCTTTAGTGCCGATATCGGTAAAGAACCAGCGCAACTTTGAAATTCTTAAGAAAAGAATCTTTGAAAGTTTGGAGATAATCAGAATTTACTCAAAACCTCCTGGCAAAGATGCTGATTTGACTAAACCGTTTGTAATAAAAAAAGGAACTACCTTAGAAGAATTTGCAGGAAAAGTCCATCACGATTTTCAGCAAAAACTTAAGACTGCCCGTGTCTGGGGTAAAAATGTTTTTGATGGACAGATGGTTGGTAAAGAGCATGTGTTACATGATAAAGATATCGTCGAACTTCATTTGTAATAGTTTTTGCCATTTATTTTTTAGATTGACACTGAATGCAAAACAAAGTATGTTCCATCAAGTCGATTTAATATCATTAAGGGAGACTTAGATGAAAACTACATCCTTTCTCACCATCCTGTTTTTCTTCAATTTATTTTCATTTAAAACATTTGCACAGGGAGAAGCTGCTGTCCCCTTTCTTTTACTCCAACCTTCACCCTCACTTAGTGCAATGGGACAGACTGGAACTGCACTGCCGACTGAAGATCCATTTGGATTTCTTTGGAATCCAGCGCAATTGGGATACACAAGTCAGACAAACAACTTTTCCTTTATTTTTTATCCATCAAAACTTGAATGGCTTCCGGGGTTTAATTTAGATTTAGAGTTAAAAGCGATTGCCTTAAATGCAGGGTATAATTTTAAAGAATTAATTGGTTTTCCATTAAGTTTTGGTTTTGGTTATGCAAATCCAGAAATTAATTTTGGCGAATTTATTAGGACAGGCGGAGGAGATCCTCTTCCGATTGGTACATTTGAAGCAAAAGATTATTACAACTCATACTCATTTGGACTTGGAATAGATTACTTTGTACAGCTAAGTGTCGGATACACCATAAAATCTGTGACTTCAATTCTTTCAGACCAACCAACTGGCTTAGAACAAGGTAGTGCAAGAGCTGAAGCAACAGTTAATGATTTCGGAATATTATTAAATGTTCCTGTGTTAAAATTAATTGATGATAAATTAATGCTTCATCTCGATGAAAATCTCTTTGCTAAACCTAATTTTAATTTTTCTTTG
>JARRKF010000354.1:0-2804 GCA_037388405.1 Ignavibacteriaceae bacterium
ATTATTTCTAATCCTTTTTCCCCCTCAGGAAAACATAAAAATAAAGGATGCTTGGATTAGACCTGCTCCTGAAAAAATGACATCAGCTTTATATTTTACAATAGAAAATAAAGGTGAGACAGCTGACACCTTGTATAAAGTAGCTTCAGACATGGCCGCTAAAGTTGAGATTCATGAGACTTATACGGAAGGTGAAATGATGGGAATGAGAGAAGTTGATTTTATTGTTATTCCGGGTAAAAGTTCATTTGAACTTAAGCCGGGGGCGCATCATGTTATGCTGATGAAACTTAAGAAAAACATTAAGGTTGGAGATGAGGAAAATTTCACTTTGTATTTTAAGGGAGTTGGTGAAATAAAAATTACAGCTAAAGCAAAAAAGTAAAATGGATTTTGACCCTAATAAAAACCCCGCCGAAGCGGGGTTTAATTTTTATGAGAAATGATTCCTATTTCAGAATTACCATCTTTTTAATCGAAACGAAATCTCCAGCTTCCATTCTATAGACATACATTCCACTCGCCAGATTTGTTGCATCAAATGTTAACTCATAGTTTCCAGCTTTCTGTGCTGTGTTAACTACATTCGCGACTTTTTCTCCAAGTAAATTGAATACTGCAATGTTTACTAATCCATCTACTGGAACTGAATACTTTATTCTTGTAGTTGGATTGAATGGATTTGGGTAGTTCTGCGATAATGCAAAAATGATTGGTGCAATTATTTCCACTTCCTGATTCAGATAGTAGTACTTAAAGCTTCCATCAAAGTCAACTTGTTTTACTCTATAGTTATATATTCCTGATGGTACGCTTTTATCAATAAAAGTATATGATTGAGTTTCAGTTGTGGTTCCGTGACCTTGAACGAACCCAAGATTACTCCAGCTTTCTTCACCTGTTCTCCTTTCAATATAGAATCCACTGTTGTTCAACTCAGTAGCTGTCATCCAAGTAAGTGTTACATCACTTTTGTTCACAGAGGCTGCAAAGCTTACAAGTTCAACTGGTACTGATCCAACAACAGCAACATCGTCAAGATACATTCCGTTTCCATTAACATCGTGATGCCTGAAGGCAATATAAACATTCTGACCAGACACCGCACTAAGATCAATTTTATATTCACCAAAATCAGGATAAGGAAAAGTATTAACATCATAGGCGGCTAATACTGTATTAAAGCTTGCAACTGAAGTATCGGTAGCAGAAATTCTAATTTCTAAAGAATCCGGCTGGTAAATTGCTGACCAAAATCTTCGAAGCCAGAACTTGAGTGAATCACCTGCTGCAATAGGCAACTGTGGTGTTACCAACCAATCCTCGCCCCCCGTGGTTTCCCAAGCTATTATCGCACTACCTGTACCCGTATGGGCTATATTAGCTCTCATCCAAGCAACTCCCCCGAGTATATTTTTTGTATGCCATCCTGTTGGTGGAAAAGTTGTACTCTCGAAACCTTCATTCAGTGTTTGGGCAAAGCTTGTAAAAAAGCTTAGAATAAAAACTGAAAGGAATAAAGAAAGTAATTTTTTGTTCATAGCTATCTCCGCTTAATTAATTGTGATAATATTAATGAATTTAGTTGATTCAGTGAGAAGTGAATTTTTGGGGTAATTATTTTCATTACCAATATGAATTACTTAAGATTAAATAAAATCTCATTTAAACTAATATTTTTTCTTAAATATTTTTCTTTTGCCTGAAATAATTTTGTTGTACACTTCTCAAAAAATTGACTAATATAAAAATCATTACTAAAGCAAAAGAATAAAACACTTTCTTACCTTAATAAAAAACCCCGCCGAAGCGGGGTTGAATTTTATGCTTAGTCATCATTATTTCTCAAAAAATGATTCGCAATAACGGGTCCAGCTTATATCATCGAGCTTTTCCATTTCCCCGGAATAAATAACGCCGTCTGGCTCGAAATCTTTTTCTTTACCAGTTTTCATTTTCTTCTTCATTTGTATCAGACGTTCAATATCATCCTGGTAAAGTGTTACAGCTGATTTTCCAATCTTTAATGATTTTAATTCTGAATCGAGCTCATCTGCATCAATTTCACAAATCCAGTTCTGATCATACACAGTAGAATTAAGTGAATCAATTTCATTATTAATGAACTTATTAATTGTTTTTACTTTTCCACTCAACGGTGATTTGAATGAAATATTTTTTGTGCCCTGCATTACAGTGAAGAGTGATTGACCCTTTTTAACAATCATTCCAAGGTTTGGTAATTCTATTGAATCAATTTTACCGATTATTTTTTTCGCAAAATCATCAAGACCAATTTTAGCCGTTCCATCTTCACCAACATTAACCCAGCTATGTCCATCCGATATAAACACTCCTCCAGGAATTTGAAATTCAGGAGTTGTTGTAGAGCCACTTTCTTTAAACTGAGTAATATGAACTTTCGGTTTAAGTGTTTTATGGATTTTATCTTCTCTTTTAATAAGAGATTTCTTCGTAAAATCAAGAAGTTCATCTTCAGTAAAAGGTTTTTGAACGTAATCCATTGCTCCATATTTCATACATTCAACTGCTGTTTCAACTGTTGCATAACCGGTAATGATAATTACATCAATATCGGGTCGAATATATTTGACTGATTTTGTTACTTCAACCCCATCCATTCCGGGCATTTTAAGATCAGTAAAAACAAAATCGTAAGAATGTGTTTGAATCAATCCAAGAGCTTCTTTACCATTTTCAACTGTATCTACAGCATAGCCGTCAAGCACAAGAATTTTCCGAAAGCTATCGAGAATAACTGCTTCATCGTCAACGCAAAGAAT
>JARRKF010000355.1:0-2802 GCA_037388405.1 Ignavibacteriaceae bacterium
AAGCCCGGTATTGATATTTTGATGCTGACTATTTACGAAGACAGTGAAAAAGTTTTCGATGCACTTTGCGCAGGCGCCTGTGGCTATCTTGTAAAAAAGACTCCTCCTTCAAAACTTTTAGAAGCTATAAAAGAAGTTCACGAAGGCGGCTCACCAATGAGCAGCCAGATAGCAAGACAGGTAATAACAACTTTTAAAGATTCAAAAGATGTAAAAGACGAAAGTTCTGATTTCAAACTAAGCTCACGCGAAAAAGAAGTAATAAATCTTTTAGCCAGCGGAAATAATTATCAACAGATAGCTGACCAGCTTTTTATCAGTGTTGATACTGTTCGTCATCACATCAAAAATATTTATAAAAAACTACACGTTCATACCCAATCCGAAGCAGTAGCAAAAGCAATCCGTAAAAAGATTATATAATATCACTAACTACATATATATGTGATGCTATTCTTCTCATAGAGAGGAAAAAGCAAAATTTTACATAATTATGTAATTGTTTCCCTGCACTGAATTGTTAGTTTTAGCTCAGGAAATAAGAAGACTCATATTCCACCGGTTTATTTTCATCTGAGAACGAAAGCAAACTGATAAAACAAATAAAAAAGGTGCTCATATGGAAACAACATCAATCAAAAAAACACTCAGCAATCCTATAGCAGATTTGATTAGCGATGAAATTTACGATCTGCTTTTAAGCAAAGGATTGATAAACGAAAGAGCAGTGAGAGATTATATAATCAGGAAAAAATTTAAATCGCTGCGTGCACAAAAATTACGAACCGGTGATGCAATCGAGAGTCTCAGAGAGGAATATCCTTATCTTCAGTTCGACACGATAAGAAAAATTGTTCATAATCCCCCAAAAAGTTTAGCAAACTAACAGCGCTCTCTAAACAACATTCACTCCGTTTCGGCCACGGGATGGAGTGAATGCCTCCTTTTTAATTAAAAATTTTCAGGTTGATGTTCCGGTTTCAGTAAATCATTTATTTCCTTTACAGGATTGAAAGTGACTTTTGGAACTTCAACAAAGACGGTCAACCAGTAGTACATTCCGCCATTCCATAAGCCGGGAAGCTCAAGTGCTTTTAGTTCTTTGCCGTCTTTGGATTTCTTTGTTATTAATCCTGTATCAGGATTTGAATATTTTTGAAGGTCAAAGCTATTTCCAAGATAATTTTTTACTCCGCAGACAAAATCAACAGGACTAAAATGAGTTGCAGCATCCAGAATTTTCTTTTGCTCTTTATCCGAAAGATCAATCTGAACTGTTTCTACAACTTGTTTTGAAATATTTACAGATCATCAACAACGAAAAATGGTCCACCACCTGGATGCCCTTCTTTCTTAACCATACCGCACACACGAACAGGTCGGTTGAGAAATTCAAACAAATACTTTTTCTTTTCAGCAGAACTTTTTGAGTCAAGTCTTTCTTTTAAGTTAATATCAAACTCTTCATTTATGAAATTAATAATCTCCTCAATTGACTGATCATCGGATTTAAGATTATCCCATTCAGTCAGCAAATTAAAAACTTTTTCCTGAAGTGAAAGTAAATATCCGCCTAGAATTTTTTTGTATTTATAAGTATCTGAACTCAAATATTCCTGTACAACATTATCAATGTTCTTAATCAAAATAATATCAGCTTTAAGATCATTAAGATTTTTTAACAAGGCACCATGTCCACCCGGTCTGAAAACAATTTTTCCATCTTCATCTCTAAATGGCTTATTATCAGAAGTGACTGAAATTGTATCGGTTGATGAACTCTGAAATGAAAAATCTATTTTAAATATCCAATTTTGTGCGGCATGTTTTTCAACCAATGAATTAAAAAGCTGCCTGACATCCTTTTCATGTTCGGGAGAAATTGTAAAGTGAATTCTCACTTCGCCATCTTTATTAGCCACATAATTCATCGCTTCAATAAGGTGTTCTTCAAACGCAGTTCTGGAACCTTCGGGATAATAATGAAAGGGAATCGATCCCTTAGGTAAATTTGAATAGTTTAATCCTTCTTCGGTTGCTACCAACCTAACAACATCGGCAACTTCACCATTTCCAATTAGCTCCTCCAAATCATAACTATTTTTGATTGAGAAGCTTTTTAGCTCATCATAAAATGCAAAACGATTTAAGTTTTCAAAAAAATCAAGTGTGGCAAGACTTTCCTCATCACCCTTGCTAACAGATGATTTAAGTTTTTTCTCATCAATCTCCGGATCATCAAGCAACACAGCAAGCTGCTTTTTAAACATTCTTGTTGCAGCACCTGAAGCAGGAACAAACTTAAAAATATCCTTTTTATCCAGGGCATCTGTAAATAGATTAATATATTCCTGTTGCTTATCATCAGAAATAACTTTAATACCCTCACCAACCAAACAGGGTTTGTAAAGTTTTATATAAGGAATTCCAATTTTAAAGATTTCGATCTGCTCTAAAATTTTTTCGACCGGTATGGGAAGGTTTTTTTCCTTTCGAAGTTCTTTTTCTAATTCACGTTTTTCTGTTTCTTTCATTACATTTTCAATTTTCTTGATAAAATATTCTTATATCAAAAATAAATAAATAAATTTAACCATTAAATAAAGAATAGAATTTAGCTCTGTTAGCAAAAGCACAAATAAACGAGAACACCCCTCTAGAGGAAGTTGATGATCAGTTTTTGAAAGAGCGAAATATTTCGCTACTCGTTAAGAGAGAAGATCTGAATCATCCTTATATATCCGGCAATAAATGGCATAAGCTTAAATACAATCTGGAAGAAGCTAAAAAGCTGGATAATGA
>JARRKF010000356.1:0-2789 GCA_037388405.1 Ignavibacteriaceae bacterium
CACACCGCTTGCGATAGAAGTTTCGCTGATAATTTTTAACAAGCGGTGTGATAAGAATTGAAGCAGTTACAGGTGCAGGCGTTGAGAAATATATTCAATCGCAGCTTGAACATATGAAACAATTCAGCCACAGGATTGATGAGCTGCTTGAAACCAAAAAGAAACTAGAAAAAGAAATCTCAGAACTAAAACTAACTGAAAAACTAGGACAGCTTGATCATATTCTTTCTTTACATTCTGAAGAAAAAGGAATTAAGGTATTTAAAGGAAAAGTGCAGGCAGATAGTATGGACGAGTTGAAATCTTTTGGCGATGAACTGAGAAATAAAATGGGTAGCGGTGTAGGGGCATTAACTTCTCAAATAGAAGATAAAGTCGGGATAGTTGTTGTTGTTAGTGATGATATAATAAAAGAGAAAAAACTTAGCGCTGGAAAAATAGTCGCAGAGTTAGCCAAATTAGTTGGCGGTGGCGGTGGCGGTCGTCCTCATCTCGCAACTGCCGGGGGTAAGGATATATCGGGCATTCCTGCTGCAATCAGCAAAGTTGAGAAAATTGTGGGAAGCTTCCTTTAATTATTTTTCAATATGTCTAAAACCAGAATAAAATATATTTGCTCAAACTGTGGATATGAATCGCTTAGGTGGTTGGGTAAATGCCCCGAATGTGAAAGCTGGAATTCTTTCACTGAAGAAATAATAGAAACATCCAAGCGTAAACCTGCTATTTCAAAATCAAAATTTGTTCTGAATACCATCGATGCAATTACTGCTAATGAAGAAGACAGAATAAAAACAGGAATAGCAGAATTCGATAGAGTACTTGGTGGTGGCCTGATGCAGGGTTCTGTTATTCTTCTTGGTGGCGATCCGGGAATCGGAAAATCTACTCTAGCGATGCAGGCAGCGGCAAATATAGATCGTAAAGTGCTTTATGCAACAGGAGAAGAATCAGAAAAACAAATTAAGATAAGAGCGAGCAGACTAAAACTTAAATCACCTGAGTTTTATGTTCAGGCAGAAACAAATCTTTCAGAAATACTTGGAGCCATCAACCAGCTTTCTCCGGCTGTAGTTGTAATTGATTCAATCCAGACAATGTACAGAAGTGAACTCGAAAATTCTCCCGGTACAATCACACAGATAAGAGAATGCACAGCTTCATTGATGGAAGAGGCGAAGAAAAAACATTACTGCGTAATAATTATTGGGCATGTTACAAAGGAAGGAATGATTGCCGGACCAAAATTACTTGAGCATATGGTTGATACAGTAATTCAGTTTGAAGGAGAATCAAATTACTCATTCAGAATTTTACGCGCACAGAAAAACAGGTTCGGAAGCACAAATGAAATCGGTGTTTTTGAAATGCACGAAGATGGATTACGCGAAGTTAAAAATCCAAGTGAGCTTTTTTTAAGCGAAAGAGAAAAACAGACTCCCGGTTCTGTCGTTACTTCAAGCATCGAAGGAACCCGACCGATTTTATTGGAAGTTCAAGCTCTCGTAACTCCATCAAACTATGGTTATCCGCAAAGAGTTTCAAACGGATTTGATCAGCGAAGACTCTCGATTCTTCTTGCTGTTCTTGAGAAAAGAGCAAACGTTCGTGTTTCCGCAACAAATGTATTTGTAAATGTTGCAGGAGGAATTCGAATTACAGAGACCGCAGGTGACCTTGCAGTTTGTGTAGCAATAGCTTCAAGTTTAACAGAAAAAGTGATTAATAATCAAACTATGGTTATCGGTGAAGTTGGCCTCGGCGGAGAAATTAGAAGCGTTGGACATATAGAGAAAAGAATTCAGGAAGCTGAAAAACTTGGCTTTAAATCTGTCATAATACCATCAGGAAATTCAAAAGGATTAAAGACATCAGGTAAAATAAAATTCCACTCTGTTGAAAACCTTAAGCAAGCAATTGACATTGCTTTAGTTTAAAAATTCTCCCCCCTCAATTCTTAATTTTTGATTGCCATCTCACTTATAAAAAATTAAACCGAATTATGGGTATTACTCTGCTCCAATAAACGAAATTTCTTTCGCCCTTCTATCAGCACTAATTACCGACCGATAAAATTTAATATCTTCATTACAACTCACACGTTATCATTGTAGCAGTAATTTCTAGAGGATACATAAATGAAGATTATTCGATTACTTTTTCCACTAACAATACTCCTGATTAATACTGCAAGTCCAATCAGTGTTGAACAAAATTCAAATACCGAAATAAAGGCTCATAGAACAGATGAACATATAGTAATTGATGGTAAGCTCAACGAAAATATCTGGAAGAGACCGGGTAACACTAATTTAATTCAACAAGATCCTGAACAAGGAGTATATCCAACACAACATACAGAATTCTGGGTAGCTTACGATGATGAAGCTTTCTATTTCGCTGCCAAATTTTATGATACCCAACCTGATTCCATAATGGCAAGATTAGTTCGCCGTGACTTCATTTGGGGCGATCCTTCAGATGGTTGTGTTTTGTATATAGATTCATACCGCGATAAAAGAAGCGGATATTTCTTTTATGTTTCTGCGGCTGGAACACTTGCAGATGGTTTAATTGAAAACGATGTTAAACAACCGAATGATTTATCCTGGGATGCTGTTTGGGAAGGTAGTGCAAGTTTAAATAAAGATGGTTGGTCCGCTGAAATGAAAATACCTTATTCCCAGTTACGATTTCAGGAAGGGGATTCACAGATTTGGGGAATAAATGTTGAACGATTTATAAGCAGAAGATTTGAAACTGATATGCTTGTTTACACTCCGAGAAAC
>JARRKF010000357.1:0-3386 GCA_037388405.1 Ignavibacteriaceae bacterium
GTTTTAGGTCCAGTTGCAGTTGCAAGCAACATTACACATAAATTTGGTAAGGCTATGGTTGGTTCAAAACGTCATAGCGAATTAGGAAATGTTGATAAAAAACTATCTATTTTTATGTTGATCACTGCTGCTGTGGGAATAAGACTTGCTGTAATGCTAATGAAATTTTTGTTCGAAGGTAATGAAGGACATGCCACAAAAACAGGTGCTGGTGCCGACTTATATATTAGTTTAGTGTTTGTAATTGTTCTTACATTAGTATCTTTATCAATGTTGAGGGATATTAAAAAATCACGCAAGAAGATAGATAAAGGTCCTTCTAGGAAAATTGTAGAATTTTTAAATAAATATAAATTACCACCCATAATATACTTTCCTGTTGCTGATATTTCCGTTTCGCTTTGGATTGTTCTTATCGTTGGACTTGCATGTGGTTATTTGGCCGGAACCATTGGAGTTGGAGGATTTATTGGGGTACCTGCGATGATCTATGTTTTTGGTGCATCAGCAAGTGTAGCTGCAGGAAGTGAACTTTATTTAGCGATGTATATGGGTGCTTTTGGTGCAATTAACTACGCGTTCGAAGGACTTGTTGATATCAGACCATTCGGGGCAATCAATTATGCATTCGAAGGACTAGTTGATATAAGACTTACTCTTCTTCTGTTTGTCGGATCGTTACTAGGGATTTACGTTGGAGCTTATGGTACGAAGGTAGTGAAGGAAGTCTCCATTCGTTTAGTAACTGCAATAATAATTTTATTATGTGTTGTGAGCCGTTTTATTGCTATACCAGTATATCTTCAACAACTGAACTTCATAGATATGGATCCATCATACAACGATTATTTTAATTTTGCCAGCAAGGCTATGTTGTATTTGAGTGGAATATCTGGAGGATTACTAATTCTCTTTTATGTCTTCAAAGCATACTTCCATCGTAGAAAAATTCAAGCGAGTTTTTCTGCTGAATTTCCTTTGACTATTAAAGAGAAATTGGTCGAGGAAAATCCATAAGAGTATAATAGAATTTATATTTAAATATATAAAGGATAATGATTAGATGGAAAATAAATTAAGCATAATGATTATAGACGATGAAAATATAGTTGGAAAACGTCTTCAGCCTGCTTTAGAAAAACGCGGCGATACAGTAGAAACTTTTGTCGATAGCAGGGAAGCGATTAAAAGATTTGATGAGAAAAATTTCGATATAGTAGTTACCGATATACGTATGGACAATATTGATGGTATTGAAGTTCTGGAACATATTACATCTCGAAATAAACGAACTAAGGTGATAATGATTACCGGTTATGCTACAGTAGAAGTCGCTCGAGAAGCACTTGCAAAAGGTGCATTTGATTTTATTGCAAAACCATTCAAACCTAATGATCTTCGTTCGATTATAGAAAGGGCTGCTCAGGAATTAAGTACTGAAAAGTAGAGAGAAAAGGAATTTAATTTCAAATTTGAAATCAGTTCGTCTCCATAAATAGTTAATTACTTGGGCAAGTTTAAATTTAACTTAGCAGTGATTAGATAAAATGCCAGATCCTGAAAAAGAAGATATCCCATCTGAAAGACCATCCATAAGTATCAGGACAAGATTAATAATTGCATTTTCTGTGATATTTGCTTTATGTGCAATTATAACAATATGGTCTATTATAACTATTGATCAGGTTATGGACAAAATTCAATTTCTGGAAACATCTGATAACTACAAAGCTGAGATTCAGGAAGCTCGTCGCTTCGAAAAAAACTATTTGCTATATGGTACTAATTTAAATGATGCTGAAATACATCTTCAAAATGCCGAGAAAATATTAATAGAAAATGAAGCGACTATAGAGAAGATAATTGGTAAATCGGACTTCAATACGATGAACAAGCATTTATCAGATTATCATAATCTGCTTACGAAAATTGGTAGTACGCAAAATGAAGATGAGAAAAAAGTAATTGAAAGCGCATTACGTGATCATGGTTCCCAGATGATAGAAACTGCTTTAAATTTTGAAAAAAAGGAAAGGGAATCTGTAAACCAGATGCTGGCATTAACACGCAGAATACCTTTCATTTTTCTTTTTCTATTATTGCTGAGTATAATTTTTGTCGTTTCATTCCTGGCTCGCCAATTATTAGGTACGCTTGCAAGATTCATGCATTATACTGAACGCATCGGCGAAGGAGATTTTTCTCCAATTCCTCCTCATAGAAAATATCGTGATGAATTCTCGCAGCTCAGGATGGCTTTCAATAAAATGATAAAAGAAATAGATGAGCGTGAAAGAATTATGGTTGAATCGCATAAGTTAAGAGCTGTAGGTACACTCGTCGCTGGTGTTGCTCATGAACTTAATAATCCTTTGAATAATACCATGCTAACGGCTGCGATGCTGCAGGAAGATTTTAGTAATATGAAAGATGATGAAAAGCTGGAAATGGTTAAAGATATTATTAATGAAACCGAACGCTCCCAGAAGATCGTCCGCAATTTACTTGATTTTGCCAGAGAAGGTGAAGCAAAACTAATTACGCTTGATTTGAATGATATTGTCGAAGGTTCAGTAAAACTGGTAGCCAATCAAATAAAACTATCTCAGATTACACTAATAAAAAATTTTGCAACAAACCTTGCACCCATTTATGGAAGTGTTCAAATGTTACAGCAGGTATTTATAAATTTAATTCTTAATTCAGTTGAAATTTTACCTAAAAAGGGAACAATCACAATCAGCACATACAAGAGCAAAGAAGAAGATTATGAAGTCGTGGAGATCAGCGATAATGGACCCGGCATACCTGAACATATTCTTCCAAGAATTTTTGATCCGTTTTTTACAACCAAGTCAAAAAGAAAAGGAACGGGTTTGGGACTTTCAGTTTCAAAAGGGATTATTAATAAACTCGGAGGGTATATAAAAGCTGAGGGCAAGCAGGGGAGTGGTGCAAGCTTTAAAGTTTTTTTGCCAACAACAAATATTCCTTCAAATATTTCTTCTCATTGATTTCGACTGAAGAATTCATTTAAATATTTTTCCACTGATTCCTGATTTTGCATTTGTGTATCCAATTGTCTGCTAAATCCAATTAGTTTTCCAATCTTCTTCAAAATTATTTTAGTTTGATCAGCATCCCATTTCTTTAAGCGTCCAATCACAAGATCACCTGTAACAGTAACTACAAAATTCATTTTTTCCAAAATGTCTTTTAACAAAATTGCCCTAAGATGACGTCTTTCTGTTTCAGTGACACCACCAACAAATCGAAAATAAATATAATTATCGTTTACATTATCTGACACATAAGTATCTATTACATTAAAATGATATCCAAGTCTTAAATTTAAATTTGTATATTTTTCAGAAATTACTGCCAGA
>JARRKF010000358.1:0-5978 GCA_037388405.1 Ignavibacteriaceae bacterium
CTCATCTGGTAAAGGACGGATTTAACGGTCCAATCTATGCAACTTCTGCAACAAAAGATCTTTGCAAAATTATGCTGGAGGATTCAGCACATATTCAGCAGAGAGATATTGAGTGGTTAAATAAAAAGAAGAAAAAAGCTATACCAGAAGAGCCACTCTATTCAATTGAAGACGTTGAAGAAGCAATACAAAAGTTTATTCCCGTTGATTATAACTCAGCGACAGAAATTTTTCCTGGTATTGTTGCATATTTTCAGGATGCAGGACACATACTTGGCTCAGCCGGAATACTTCTTGAAATAGAGGAAGAAGGAAACAAAAAAATCCGATTTGGTTTTTCCGGTGACATTGGCAGACCTGACATGCCAATAATCAGAAATCCTGACTACCTTCGTGAGCTTGATGTTTTAATAATGGAAAGCACTTATGGAAATCGCCTCCATTCTTATTCTGAAGAAGTTGAAGAAGAACTTGCCAATGTTGTAAGAGAAGTTTTTGATAGAAGGGGTAAAATAATTATTCCTTCATTTGCAGTCGGTAGAACTCAGTTGCTGGTTTACGTTCTTCATAAATTATTCAATCAAAACAGAATTCCCGAGGTCCCGATTTATGTAGATAGTCCTCTTGCTGTAAAAGCCACTGCCGTTTTCAAAGATCACCCCGAATGTTATGATCGTGAGACAACAAGAGTTTTTTTAGAAAGCGGCGACGACCCATTCGGTTTTGGTAGACTCAAATACATTACAACAGTTGATCAGTCAAAAGAATTAAATGATATTCACGATCCAATGATTATCATGTCCGCATCCGGAATGGCAGAAGGAGGAAGAGTGCTTCATCATCTTGCAAACAATATTAGCAATTCCAAAAATTTGATTTTATTTGTCGGTTATGCTGCTGAGCATACACTCGCGAGAAAAATAATGGAAGGGATGAATAAGGTAAATATACTCGGTGAAGAATACACGGTTAGGAGTAAAATAAAATCAATGGACTACTTCAGTGCTCACGCGGATCAAAAAGAATTAATTGAATATCTCAAGCTAAATGATAAAAAAAGGCTTGAAAATATCTTTTTGGTACACGGTGAGGAAGAGCAATCACTTCCTTTTCGGGAAAAATTGTTGCAAAAAGGCTTCAAAAACGTAGAATATCCCTCATCTGGGGAAAAATTTGTGATGTAGGGAACTTTTTACGCTTCATTTCATCTTATTAAAGTGATATATTTGCACCCTTGAATTTATATGCCGGGCAATATCTTACAATTAAAACCACTATTTTTTCTAATCACCAAACCTTGTAAAGGAGTTCGATTAGCTTGAAAATAACAAAGCAATTTACAAATCGCGAAAGTAAATCTCTTGATCAATACTTACAGGAAATAGGCAAGGTTGATCTTTTAACACCTGATATGGAGATTGAATTAGCTATACTGATTAAGAAGGGCGATATGCTTGCCCAGGAAAAATTGATTAAAGCTAATTTAAGATTCGTTGTATCTGTCGCAAAGCAGTTTCAGAATCAGGGTCTTTCACTCGGTGATTTAATCAACGAAGGAAACATCGGTTTGATAAAAGCTGCACAGCGGTTTGATGAAACACGTGGATTTAAATTTATCTCTTACGCAGTGTGGTGGGTCAGGCAGTCTATTATGCAGGCAATTGCAGATCAATCAAGAGTTGTTCGTTTGCCTTTAAACCGTGTTGGTAATCTTACAAAAATCAGCAAGGCATACAGAGACCTTGAACAAGAATATGAAAGAAAACCGACTACGGACGAGCTCGCTTATTGATGTTCTGCCAAACGACGAGCAGCCATTACCTGATAAAGAGCTGATGAAAGAATCTCTTAAGAAAGAAGTTCAGAATGTTCTGGGTACTCTTACAGAAAGAGAAGCAGAAGTGATAAAATTATACTTCGGAATAGAAGGAGACCATTCTGCAACTTTAGAAGAGATTGGCGAACGATTTAATTTAACCCGTGAAAGAGTAAGACAGATTAAAGAGAAAGCTTTGAGAAACTTAAGACACTCAAAGAGAAGCGGCAGATTGAAAGCCTACCTCGGATAATAAGTAAAATTTATTGCAGCCCCGTTTTTACGGGGCTTTTTTATATTATTCAAAAGGGTGTGGTATATTTTTAATTGAATCCCTAATTTTCATATCAGGTTTCTAAAAAGAAACTTTTCCAGATAGATACTGGGCTGCTGAGCACTGATGTATGCATTATACAAAATCATACTCCTCATCATCCCATTTATCTAACACATAAATATTCATTCTCCGGGGTTTAAAATGAAATCTACTGCTTACATTTTTTTGCTGCTACAGCTGTGTACAATTAATCTTTTTTCACAAGATAAAGATTACTCAATCGTTGCGTTTCCTTTATCTGATGAACGGCTTAATAATAAACTTGAACAAATGGAGCTCTCCGTACTTTATCTGAACGATGATAACCTCTTCTCTATAGTTGATTCAGAAAAATTGCAATCGCTTCAATTGCTTGGAATAAATTATTCAGTACTTTCTGAATTTAGAAAAGATGACAGGTTGTTTCTGCTGAGCTCAAAATCTGATCTTGATATAACTTCTGCCCTGATTAGTGAAGAACCGCTTTACAATAATCGGGAGATGGCAATAGTTAAAAATTTATCATTTGATGATATAGAAGATGTAAAGAAATTGGGATTTGACATGGTTGAGTTGAAAGCAGGAAGGATTTTCAAAAATCAAAAAAGTATCTGGAAAGAAAATCGTATCAATTTAAATGATTCACTGATTACACAAATTACTTCTTCAGTTAATCCTGAAAACGTAAGATATTTTATTCAAAGTCTTCAGGATTTTCAAACAAGATTTCTATTAGCAAATACAAGGGATGCAGTTGCTGCCTGGATTAAAGACCAGTTCCTGCAAATGGGTTTTACTGATGTTGTAATTGACTCATTTGACTATGCAGGAACTTGGCAGAAAAATGTAATTGCTACTTTGCCCGGCATTTATGAGCCGGAAGTTTACAACGTTGTCGGTGGTCATCACGATTCATATTCTTCCGGAAACCCAATGATATTTGCTCCTGGCGCCGATGATAATGCCAGCGGTACCGCAGCCGTGCTTGAAATTGCAAGAGTGATAAAAGCAAATAACTATCAGCCGGAATCTACGATCAAGTTTATAACTTTTGCCGCGGAAGAATATGGATTGTTTGGCAGCTATGATTATGCTTTGAAAGCATATACTTCAAATATGAATATTAAAATAATGATAAACCATGATATGATAAGCCACACATATTATCCCGCAAATCAAAGTAAAGTTGATATAAACAGGTACAGCGGTTTTGAGTACCTTCGTGACTTAGCATTTTATTGCATTCAAAACTATTCGCTTCTTGTACCGGTTAACGGTGGAGTTAACAGCAGCGGATCAGATAGTTATTCATTTTGGGAACGTGGATTCCCTGCTGTGTATTTCGAAGAAAATGATTTTAGTCCTTTTTATCACTCACCGGCCGACACTATTGGAAATTATAATATGGAATACTGTTCAGAAGTTATTAAATCATCCTGTGCAACCTTATTGTTGAATATTGGGATGCCGTCTTCGGTGGAAAATTATTATTTAGTTGATGCAGGAACGGGAAATTCTCTTATAGCCTGGTGGAGTCCAAATCAATCTCCGGATCTGGAAGGATATAAAATTTATCTTGGTAGCCAATCCGGCAGTTACGATACTTCTTTTACAACTAATGATACCTTAGCTACGATTGGAAATCTGATTGAGGGAAATTTGTATTATGTCGGTATTTCCGTATTAGATCAGGATGGATATGAAAGTCTCATTGTTGAAAGATCTGCAACTCCGTTGGAATTACCCGCAGCTCCCGCAGAATTTACTGCTGATCCACTATGGCATCAGGTTCAACTTTCCTGGCTGAAGAATAATGAATATGATTTACTCGGGTACAACATTTACCGGTCTGACATTGAAGGAGAACTTGGTGATAAGTTAAATCAGTCAATTTATCTTGATACGGTTTATATGGATAATTCAGCATCTAATGGAATTTACTATTACTACACTGTTAAAACTGTTGATAATTTATTAAATGAAAGTATAGACAACACAACTTTAAGATCAAGAGTTGTGTCTATGGATCAGGGAATTCTCGTGGTTGATGAAACTTCCGACGGAGATGGGTCTCCGATGAATCCAACCGATGCAGAGGTTGATCAATTTTATAATGACATACTTGAGCATTTCAATACTGATCAGTATGATATAATCGAACAAGGAAATAAAATTGGTCTTGCTGATCTTGGTGCATATTCAACTATCATCTGGCACGGAAATGATATGAGCAACTTATCTGTTACCTATGAATACCGCGAAGAAATAAAAAAGTATCTGGACTTTGGAGGAAATTGTCTGTACACTGGTTACAAGCCTTCAAAAGCATTTGAAAATGTGAGCTCATTAAGTAAAACATTCAGCAACGGAGATTTTATTTTTGATTATTTTAAAATCCAGGAAACTAAGTCAACAATTTTTGCTTTGTTCAATGAAGCAAAAAGTTTAATAGGCGGATATGCAAACATTTTTGTCGATTCAGTGAAAACCCTGTCTTCTAACGATTTTCATCTTAAAGATATAGAGATGACACAAGCATCCGCCGAAGGAGTTAATATTATTAGTTACGAAACTAATTTTGATTCCACAACGCAACAGGGCATTCTCAAAGGCAAACCTGTTGGTGTTGAATACATAGGGAATGATTACAAATCTGTTATAATTAGTTTTCCTCTATACTATATGAATAAGCAACAGGCAAAATCATTTATTCAATATGTTTTAACAGAAAAATTCGATGAAGTAATGCCTGTTGAGGAACCAGTTTCAGAATTTCCGGCAGAGTACAAACTGTATCAGAACTTCCCGAATCCTTTCAACCCAAGCACAAAAATAAAGTTTAATGTTCCCGTCACCCTGAGCGAAGCCGAAGGGTCTCTAGTTACATTAAAAGTTTACGATGTATTAGGAAACGAAATAGAAACAATTGTAAACGAAGAAAAATTAGCAGGAACATATGAAGTCGAATTTACCGCTGTAGATTTGCCAAGTGGGGTATATTTTTACAAACTTCAAACAGGGTCATTTATTGAAACTAAAAAGATGATTCTGTTGAAGTAATCAGTGATTTGAATTCTTTTCTTAATCCCCGCTTAAAAAAATAAGCGGGGATTTTTTTAAATTCCAACCTCTTAAAAAAGAATAAAACCAATTATCACTTTAACTTCGAAATTTTCCCTTTCTCTACGTTATTTTATTAACTAGCAATTTCTATAATGTACTATGAAAAAATATTTACTGCTGTTTCTTATACCGGTATTAATTTACGCTTCCAATCCGAACGAAGCTAAAAAATTACTCTTTAATAAGATTGACACAGAAATTAAAATTGATGGCGTTATCGATGACGCATGGAGTTCCGCAGATTCAGTTGTAAATTTTTTCCAGCTTTCACCATATTACAACCAGCCACCAACAGACAGGACAGTTGCGAAACTTTTAACAACTGATGATGCCCTTTACTGCTTGATGATCTGCTATCAAAAAAGAAAAGATATCCAGGCGGTTTCAGGCGTGCTTGATGAAAATACTGGAGATATTGTCTCTTTGATGCTTGATACTTTCAACGACCAGCAGACAGCTTATAAGTTCGCAGTTAATGCTTCCGGAGTCAGGATGGATTCGCGCCTTCTTGACGATGCAAGAAACCGCGACTACAGCTGGGATGGAATCTGGTTTGCAGATTCTAAAATTTACCACTGGGGTTATGTTGTTGAAATGAAAATTCCATACAAGTCAATAAAGTATGAAAAGAGCTTAAAAGAATGGGGTCTCGATTTTGACAGGTGGATTCCTGCGTACAATGAAGACCTTTACTGGTGCGAGTATGATCAAAACGAAGGACAA
>JARRKF010000359.1:0-3703 GCA_037388405.1 Ignavibacteriaceae bacterium
CGAACTCGAAGTCTTTAAACCATAAAGAAACAAAAAAAGGGAGCACCTAACAATGCAATTTAAGTTGACAGCATTTTACGCATTCGGTTTTTTAGAGATTATTGAAGTAGATGATCCGCTTAATTTATCTTGTTAAACGTAGTCAAATTAATTAATAGTCTTGCAAACTGTGCTTACAGTAAACGAAAAATTAAGCACAGTTTGCTTAATCATTGGCAGAAGTACTAAGTAAAAGTTTCTAGTTATGGGCTGCAACTTAATTGCGGTTCGTTAGGCATATAACCAAAGATTGAATAATAACTCTAGTAGAGTTATATTTATAGAAAGAAGATAAAGGTAATTTATTATGAATGAGCCAATAAATCCTGATTCATTAGAAAATATAAAGAAATTAAGTATAGCAGAACGAATTCTAATTGTCGAAGATATTTGGGATAGTATTATTTCTTCTGAAGAAGATTTTCCCATTACAGATGAACAAAAAAGAGAATTAGATTCTCGTTTAGAAGCATATTATAAAAATCCAAATGAAGGAAAATCTTGGGAAGAAGTTAAAGATAATATAAAATCTCAACTATGAAATATAAATTAATAGTTAGACATGAAGCAGAATCTGAATTATTAGAAGCAGCAAAATGGTACGAAGAAAAAGTAAAAGGATTAGGCGCTAATTTTCTATTAAATGTAGAAGCAACGATTGAATCTATTCTACGAATACCGGAAGCATACACACCAAATTATAAAAATACTAGGAGAGCATTAGTTAGAAAATATCCATTTGGGATTCATTATCTGATCGATAAAGAAAATATAGTAATCTTGGCTATATTTCATGCTAGTAGAAATCCTAAAGAATGGAAGAAACGCATATCTAAATCATAAGTAAATTATAGACAAAGGGGAATGCCTAACAATGCAATTTAAGTTGACAGCATTTTACGCATTTAGCTTTTTAGAGATTTTTGAAGTAGATGATCCGCAAAAAGTATTTTGTTCAACGTAGTCAAATTAATTAATAGTCTTGCAAACTGTGCTTTTGCGTAAACGGAAAGTTAAGCACAGTTTGCTTAATCATTGGCAGTAGTAATAAAAGAAAGTTTCTTGTTCTGGGCTGCAACTTAATTGCGATCCGTTATAATAATCTTACTGCTTTATGTAATTGTCCTGCTGGCGAAAATGGTATGTATTGTAAACATAGGTTTAGAATACTTTCTGGTATTAAAGATGGAATCGTTAGTGATAACGTAAATGATGTTGAAATTGTCAAAACTTGGATTAAAGGTTCTGATGTTGAAAAAGCAATGAATGAATTGCTCGAAGCAGAAATTGAATTAGAGAATTCTAAGAAAAAAGTTTCTGCCTTAAAAAAGAAACTAGCACGTACGCTTCTCGATTAATAAAATATAAATTTATTTGGAGAATTAAATGGTTAAATCATCAGAATTAAAATTTTCTGCTAGCCGCGATGAAAGAAGCCTAATTTTGATAGCTAATTTTATTAACGGCTACACAACTGATTTTAAATTTGAATTACCTGAAAGTTTTAGGGATGCCTTGGACATTAAATTAACACCTAAAACAATATTAGGTAAGACAGAGAATCTCTATACTCAAGGTCGTAATTATTCTTTCAAAGATGGAGATGTAATTCACAATACGAAAGATGCTTATTTGTTAGAATGGGGTGAAGCATTAAGAACTATTAAATATTCCATTCAAATAATTATGGCACGTGATGCTTCAACAGAAATCACTGAATCTTATGAAACCTTAGATGATATAATAAAATTAAAATATATCAAGAAATCCGAAGATGATAAAGTAATTGAGAGAAATAAAATTATTTTTAATAAGTATACTTATGATCCTGGTTATGTTAAATTCAAATTATTAAGACCAAATGACAATAAATCAAAACTAATTGAAGAAGGTGTTTTTGAAACTACGCAAGAATATTTTGTCCTATTTTTACAAAGTGCAATTTTAATAACAATAGATAAGCAAAAATTGTTTTTTAAGTAATGGCATAACAATGCAATTTAAGTTGACAGCATTTTACGCATTCGGCTTTTTTGAGATTTTTAAAGTAGATGATCCGCTTAAAGTATCTTGTTCAACTTAAGTGCTCTAATAATTTTATTGCAAACTGTGCTTTGCGTAAACGGAAAGATAAGCACAGTTTGCATGATCTTCGGCATTAGTAATAAAAGAAAGTTTCTTGTTTTGGGCTGCAACTTAATTGCGGTTCGTTAGGTGCTATAAAATAAAATGACAGAAAAGTATAAAAGAATAAAACAACTTGCTCTATCGGAAGGATGGAATAATAAATATCTTAATGAGATTACGGTTTTATTACAGGAAATATTTGAAGATGATTTATGCGGTAGTGATTTATTCCAAGTAGAGATTACAAAAATAAAAAATGAAAAAGTTGTAGTTATACTTCCAAAATATTCTCAAACAATTATCGGACAAAACAATGACTTTGGCCTATATCCAATTGTTTTAGATAAACTATTAGAGGAAATATTAAAACTAAATTATAAGTATTTAATATTTTCAATGAATAATATAATAAATACATCTGATATTGGACTTTCTGTAATATCCAAATTTATAGAACAGTTCAAAGAACGGAATGGTGATTTTATTCTTTGTAACATAACTGCTTCTCAAAAAAATATATTTGATTTACTAAGAATAAATGAAATCACAAAATTATATGATACAGTTATAGAAGCAATAGAATATTTAAACAAAAAAATTGGCACCTAACAATGCAATTTAAGTTGACAGCATTTTACGCATCCGGCTTTTTAGAGATTTTTAATGTAGATGATCCGCTTAAAGTATCTTGTTCAACGTAGACAAATTAATTAATAGTCTTGCAAACTGTGCTTGTCATAAACGGAAATCCTGATTTTCATCAGGACAGGATTAAGCACAGTTTGCTTAATCTTTGGCAGAAGTAATAAATAAAAGTTTCTTGTTATGGGCTGCAACTTAATTGCGGTTCGTTATATGGTAAAATAATTAGGATTGATATGAAAAAGAAATACTTAATTTTTATTTTATTTTTTCTGCTGTATAACTATAATATTTTACCGCAAAGAAATAAAACTTTTACATGCCAAGTTAAAATTATTAAAGCTAAGATTAATTTAATTGAAACTGTAACAGCTTATAAACCAGGAAATACTCGTGTTTATCCTCCTTCGAAAATTCCATTCAAGCAAAATCATTATAAATGTAATTTCTCAATAAAGTTACAGGAAAATAATTCTATTATTAAAGAATCATTTAAGTTCAAATGTTATTTAGCTAATGGTAAAGTTATAACAATATATCTAAATCCTAAATACATAGTTCTATATCCTAACCAAATTTTTGATTTTACATATGATATTAAGACAGAAGATAATTATTTCGGACGAACTGAAATTGAATTGATAAAATATAATCCTAACGCAAGCTCTGGTAAAAATAATACGGAAATTATATGTGATAAAGCAAATATATTTATACAATAAATAACAATATAACAATGCAATTTAAGTTGACAGCATTTTACGCACCGGGCATTAGTTTAACAACCTTCTCAATCGTCATCGGCGCACACCCCTCATAGTGATTGTTCACGTTCAAGTAAACATCCACACCTCTGTTTTTCAAATCTTTAATCATTTCAACTATATCATTCAAT
>JARRKF010000360.1:0-2781 GCA_037388405.1 Ignavibacteriaceae bacterium
CTTTTATCAAACTTACTCTTTATATAAGAAAATAAAGTTTTTCCTTTTTCATAACTATAAACTAAAATTGAGAAAAGAAATACTATCCAAATAACTCCACGATAAGAATCTACGATGGTTAAAACTTCAATATCCCGTAAAAAGCTTTTCGGAATAAACAATAGTAATGCACATAATACTGCAATTGGAAGAGCAATTTTATTAACAATAACATCAAATATTTTAGAGAGAATTTCTATTATCATTTAAACCTCTTTTGATGTTTGCTTAACAATTAGTTAACCCGCCATAATGCTTTATATTATTTTTACGGTGAGAACAAAATATTTAATTAAAAATTTCATATTCCTTCAATTTTCAAACTTAATGGCTTGATAACTCTCCGGATAATAAAGAATGTTATCCAGCATCAATTTAATTGGTTTCTCATCCGGTCAATTTATACCAAATCGGTATCTTTTCTTTCCCCGCCGGATTAAATGGATTTTGCGGTGGAGTAATATAAAAGCATTTTAAACTTAGAAAAGTTTGTAAGTATTTTCAATTAAAACCTTCAAAATCTTCAAATTTCCATTGTAAAAGTTTCAATACCATCTGTAAATGTACAGACCCTATTGCAAAAGTTTACAATGCCACTCGTAAACGTACAGAGCCTATTGCAATAGTTTACAGTGCCGCCCGTAAACGTACAGAGCCTATTACAAAAGTTTACAATGCTATCCGTAAACGTACAGAGCCAATTTCCAATTTTGGAAATGCCGATTTAAAATAAAGCTCCGATTTTCATTAAAATCACAATGTTTTATTAGCTTTATTCTATTCATAGATAAGAAACAACTTTGCCTTGCTCAAGTAAGCTCATTTATCATGACAACTTTTTACAATTCATTACTTGCTCATGACCCCTGTTGCACTTCAAAAACTTAGTTTTCAAGTAGAAATTAAATGAAACAATAATCACTGAAAGGAGACAAAAAATGAAAGTTTATAAAGGAGTTTTAACCGTAGTTCTTCTGGTTGCAGTTTTAATGAGTAGCGGATATGCACAGATGAACTCAATAAAAGATGTAACCACAAACAAGTATGCTTTGCAAAACCTGGTTGCCGGAATACAATCTGACAACACAGGCTTAAAGAGAAGTGCAATCTATTTTGCAGGAAAATACAGAGTAGCTGAAACTGAAGATGTTTTAGTTGCTCAGCTTAAAGAAGAAAAAGATGCCAGTACAAGAATTTTAATAGCACTTGTTCTATATGAAATGGGCAGTGAGGAAGGATTGAAGGAAGTTCAGAAACTTTCTCTAAATGATGAAAATGCAAAGGTCAGAAAAATGGCAATGCAGATATATAATGAATATCTTGTAAATGATGAACAGGGATCTCTGACAAGTAAATGAGTCTGCTTGGGATTGTTCGCAATAGTCATTCCGGCTTGTCCGGAATCAGCATAGAAATGAAGAGCAGATTCTGGACTCACCAGCAAAAGCTGATTCGCCAGAATGACACATGGGGAAGCTGTTTAGTAGTATTTTAATAGTGAAATTAAAATCTTTGTTGTATTAAATTAAGTACAATTAAAAATGTTGAAATTATCTGTCTGGCTTGGGTTGTTTGTAATAATTTTCTCCGGATGTAATTCTTCCGGCGATAAAAAAATGAATGAGGATAAAGGTTTCTTTCAAGTACTGGATAAAATGTTCGGGGAAAACGATGAGAACTATATTGACCTTGAAGGCAACTGGAGATTTTCTATTGGTGATGATACAACCTGGGCATCTCCTGATTTTAACGATAAAAACTGGGAGAAGATAAAAGTTCCTTCTGCATGGGAAGACCAGGGATTTCATGGATACAATGGTTATGCTTGGTACAGAAAAACATTTGAAATCCCAAAAGAGCTTTCAGGAGACAATTTCATTCTTAAAGCCGGTTACATAGACGATGTTGACCAAACTTTTATAAATGGTAAAGTGGTTGGTATGTCTGGAGGTTTTCCTCCCTGGTACATGACAGCTTATGATGCATATCGTGAATATTATATACCAAGAGGAATATTGAAAGAAGGCAAAAACATCATTGCTATTCGTGTCTATGATGCTGAACTTGAAGGTGGAATAAAAGGAGGGGCGATAGGTCTTTTACCGGTTACTTCAAAGGGTAATTTTATTTCTAATCTGGATATTGATCTGAGTCTTTCGGGAATGTGGAAATTTAAAACCGGAGATAATTTACAATGGAAAGATACCGCACTAGATGACAGGAGTTGGAGAGAAATTTATGTGCCTGCATTCTGGGAAGCACAAGGATATAGAAACTATGATGGATTTGCATGGTACAGAAAGTCATTCACTCTGCCGGAAAAACTGTCTGCTGAAAAAATGATTTTAATTTTAGGTAAAATTGATGATATTGATCAGACGTTTGTGAATGGTCAACTGATTGGTTCAATTGGTGACTGGACTTTTGATACCATACCGAAATACTTTAATCAGAATAATGAATGGGAGACTATCCGTAGTTATTATATTCCAGAAAACCTGCTTAAGCCCGGTGAAAATATAATCGCAGTAAGAGTTTTTGATGGTTATATTGATGGGGGAATTTATCAGGGACCAATTGGATTGATTACGCAGGATAAGTATAGAAAATTCTGGCATAAAAAAGATACAGACAACAATCAATAACTGATCTTTACTAAGCTACTCCTCCATCATA
The DNA here is from genome assembly GCA_037388405.1 of Ignavibacteriaceae bacterium. Classification (GTDB taxonomy): domain Bacteria; phylum Bacteroidota; class Ignavibacteria; order Ignavibacteriales; family Ignavibacteriaceae; genus IGN2. The sequence continues at coordinate 2,716 of JARRKF010000360.1, forward strand.
TCTTTTATAAAAAAATAAAAATGTAAAGATCATAAAGAACGATCCAAATAAGACATCCGAAGCATA
>JARRKF010000360.1:2804-5130 GCA_037388405.1 Ignavibacteriaceae bacterium
CTCTGCTTAAAGATAACACAACCGCCCAAATAATAATTAAAGCCAGTACAGAATATTTTGTCAGATTGGTTTTCTTAGATAAAAGAATAAACACAGGCAATACCATCCAGCCCATTGCGGCATGCCCTGATGGAAAAGAATCGAAACCGGTAATTCCTTGCGGTAAATACCAGGAAGTAAATTGTGAATAAAGTGCATCAAGATCTCTGAACCTTACTCTTCCCCAAATTATTTTAACAAGCTGAATACAAATTACATATCCGAAAAGTGCCATTCCTAAAACGATCTTTGAGTACTTTATAAAAACTAAATTCTGCACGGGAGTCTTAATTTGAAGAATTATAAATATTATAATAGTTACACTAAATGAAACAATCAGAGAAATAATGAAATGATCTTCGATAATATTTTTTCCACTATTGCTGATAATAACATCTGCGAGGTATAAAAGAATTCCTGTGCCTGCCAGGAAGAAGACAGTTTTTTTAAAGTATGACCAAAGTAATTTATCAATTATGTTTTATTATTGTGTTTTACAAAAAATGATATAGAAATAATTGTAAAATTTCCTCATTAAAAATATAATTCTTTAAGTTATAAAAATTACTTGATTGATAATTGGCAGGAGTTTTAATATTATCTAATAACTTAATTATTAAAAAGACAAAGAAAAATAAATTTAATGTGACAAAATTCGAATTAAATATAAACCATGATAGATATATTCAAAGATAAAACTAAACTCGCAGAAGCTTTTTGTGAAGAGCTTTTACTATTAAGTGCAAATAGAGATAAAGTTTTTCTTGCACTATCTGGTGGTAGCACACCGAAAATCGTTTTTCAAACTTTAGTAAAGGACTATAAATCAAAAATCAACTGGAATAAAATTCATTTGTTCTGGGGTGATGAAAGATGCGTACCTCCTGACGACGAAGAAAGTAATTTTGGAATGACAAAAAAATTTCTTCTTGATTCTATTTCGATACCTGAAGAAAATATCCATCGTATAAGGGGCGAGAATAATCCTGACGCAGAAGCTAAACGATATTCGGAAGAGATAGTAAAATATGTTCCTTTAAAAAAGGGGATTCCATCTTTTGATATAGTTATGCTGGGTATTGGTGAAGATGGACATACAGCTTCAATTTTTCCAAATCAAATGCAATTGTTAAACTCGGACAATTTTTGTGAAGTTGCAGTGCATCCTCAATCGGGCCAGAAAAGAGTGACTTTAACAGGAAGGGTAATAAATAATGCTAAAGAAGTGATATTTTTAGTAACAGGAAAAAATAAATCTCAAATCATTAAAAAAATATTGGTAAAAAAGAGCAGAAAGTTTCCTGCTGAATTTATTCAGCCGGTTGAAGGCAATTTAAAATATTTTATCGACTCAGAAGCATCCGAACTCTTGGGCAAAGAATAATTCACTTTAACAAAATAAAAGTAAAATCTGCACAGCTAAAAAATTAGAATTAATAAAATCGATCAAGGAGACAATATGAACAAGTTAGAAGAATTAAATAAACTTGGGCAATCAGTATGGCTTGATTTTATAAGCAGAAAACTGTTGACCAGTGGGGAACTGATAAGATACAGGGAAATGGGTGTTAACGGTATGACTTCCAATCCCACTATCTTCGATAAAGCTATTTCCAAAAGCCCCGATTACGATGAAGATATAAGACACTTCATTACCAAGGGTTTATCCCTAGAAGACATTTATGAGAAAGTAATTTTAAAGGATATAGGAATTGCAGCCGATGAAATGCGAAAAGTGTACGATGAAACAGATGGAATCGACGGCTATGTGAGCATTGAGGTGGTTCCTTTATTCGCAAAAAATACTAAGGAAACAATTAATCAGGCGAAACATCTTTTTCAAACTTTAAAAAGACCGAACATTATGATTAAAATCCCCGGAACAAAAGAAGGTCTGCCTGCAATTACTGAAGTCCTCGGCTCCGGAGTAAACGTTAATGTAACATTAATTTTTAGTACGGAGATGTACCGCAAAGTGATTGATGCATTCATGTCAGGACTTGAAAAATACGATGCTGCCGGAGGGGATATTAGCAAGCATGCTTCAGTTGCATCATTTTTCGTTAGTCGTGTTGATACTGAAGTCGATAAGCACCTCGAAGCAAAGAAGAATAAGAGTCTGTTGGGCAAGATAGCAGTTGCAAATTCAAAAATTGCTTATGAAATTTCTGAAGAAATGTTTAACAGCGAGAGATGGGAAAAGCTCGCTTCTAAAGGTGCCCGAAAACAAAGACTTCTCTGGGCAAGCACGAGTACAAAAAATCCAAATTACTCAGATGTTCTTTAT
>JARRKF010000361.1:0-2773 GCA_037388405.1 Ignavibacteriaceae bacterium
ACTGGATTATGTCTTTAAAAATCTACCTTTTGTTTATAACTGGACAAATGGTTCTATAGCCTTGAGCAACGAAAATATTGATGAAATTTATTCAGTAATAAAAGTAGGTACCGAAGTTGAAATTAAATAATAGTTTTTTCCTTGTATTGATACTTTGTTTCATTTTTGTTTTATCCGGATGCAAAAAGTCATACGAACCGCCGCCACACAATCTTTTTGAAAACGAACAGCTTGTTGCTAAAACTGCTAAAGATTTAGTTGGACAAAATATTTCTTTTGTTACTTCTGGAAATTTTGAATCCGATACTCTTAAATCAATAGTCGCAGGTACCGAGATTTCAGAAAATAATTTATACGGAATTAAATTTTATTTAATAAGCTGGGTTGATGGTGAATTTCAGATAAAATTTACAACCAACGTACTCAACGGATCATTTATCCAATGCATGGTAAATAAAATAAAATTTTCTGATTTTGACACCGAGCTGATATACTATAATTCAAAAAGTTATTTTATGGGAAATGCAAGCGGTGATGTTTACTCGCACGTAATCGACTTTAAAAAACTTAAAGTCTACAGCGCCCATCTTTCAGTTATGGGAGAAGGAAGAGTTTCACTAGAACTATCAGACAATATTGATAATCCAATGCTGAAGAATTTCTTTATTAGCTACTTCAGGAGAGATTATCCTAGCTTAAGACTAGTTGAAAAAATGCTGTAAAAACCTGATTTTTTAATTACAAAGTGCTGAAACGATTTTTAAAAAGTTATAATACGAATTATTCTGCTTCTAAATGAAGTCTTTCATTTTAAGTCTTTCTATTATTATTGTTTTAAGTTTTAGTCTGTTTGCACAGGAACCAGAACAGTATGAGCTATCATCAATAAATTTTGAAGGCAATAATTCATTTCCTGACGATGAATTAAAAACACATATTCAGAGCGAAGAAAATCCTTTCTGGTTGTGGAGATTTTTTTATAACACAATTTCTTTTATCGGTTCCCCTCCGAATTATTTTGATTCCAGTTCAATTTCTGTTGATTTAATTTCGTTAAAATCATTCTATTCGGTTAATGGATACTTTAATGCAGAAATAAATTACAAATTTACTGTTGATACTGCATCCAGATCAGTTGCTTTAACTTATATAATTAAAGAAAATGAAATGCACACTTATGGTAGTATTAAAACTATTGGGCTTGATAATGTGGAAGGCGAAGTTAGGTCCTACATAACACCATATTTAGAATATCCTGATTGGGAAAGGTACGTTCAGGAAAATGTGCAGACCAAGAATGAAGAGATAATAAAAATCCTGAAGAACTACGGGTATATGCTTGCAAGCTATGATAGTACAATTGTAAAAATCGATACGGTAAAGGCAAAGACAAATCTTTCAAATTATTTTACGCTGGGCAACTGGTTTACGTATAGTGAAATCAAAATAAAAAAGGAAGGCGAATCCAAGTCAGAAGTAAGTGATAACTTAATTAAATATTTAACAAACATAAATGTCGGAGACCAATATAAAGAGGATGAAATTGTTAAAAGCAGAGTAAGACTTGCAAGAACCGGAATGTTCAATACAATTAATTTAACAGGAGAAATTCAGGATACAGCAGCCGGTAAAGTAGCTCTTTTGATCAATGGCAATGTTGCCTCCTTAAATGAATTATCACCGGAAGTGTTTGCTGATAATGAAAATAATTATTTCAACGTTGGTGTTGGTGCAAGTTACATTCGCAAAAATTTTCTTGGCGATGCGAGAAAGCTTACTGTAAGGGCAAGGTTTAAAGTGAATGATGTCTCAAACCTGAAATTCACTTCTAATTTTTTCAAACAAAATTTTCAGTCCCAGGTTGATCTTTCAGCTATAATTGAACAACCGTTTCTATTCAGCAGGCGAGTTGCAGGCAGACTTGAAACATATCTTAAATCCTATAACATATCTTCGGTTGATTATACAAATTACGGAGCTAATTTTACTTCTGCTGTAGATATGCCGACATATACGTTTGTTAATTTACTAAATCCATATTTAAGGTTTGATTGGTTAAATTATTCGGTACCTTTGACACAGGTTGAACAAGATACAATAGCCTTTAATCCTAAAACATTTACTTCATCGCTTGGTGCAGAAATAGGTTCCAGGAATACAGATAATCTATTTTATCCAACAGAAGGAAGAACAATATCCTTAATTACTGAAGTCTCTTCGGCAAAAGTGAGCTACGATTTTAAGAATATTAATTCAAGTGAAGTTGCAAGGCTTATCGATTCACTTGGATTCTATGTTAAACTGCAACTAACTTTTGGTAACTATTTTGCAATTTCCCGCGACAGGAATACTGTCTTAGCTACTAAGTTAAAAACCGGTTATATACAAATGCTTAGTGGTGGTGCAGGACTAATAGCTCCTAACCAAACTTTCTTTGCCGGTGGAAGTAATTCAATTAGAGGTTGGAGATCCAGAGAACTTATACCATCGGATCCGTTATTCGATTTATTTCCCCAGATACTCAATGAAACTTTGAAAATTAGAGGTGGTGATATATTACTGGAAGGAAGTTTTGAATATCGACGTAAATTTGCAAAAACTTTTGGCGTTGTATTTTTTATTGATTATGGAAATACCTGGAATGAATTTAGCGAAATAAGAATTGATCAGCTTGCAGTAGCATTTGGACCTGGCTTACGATATTATTCAGAAATTGCACCGTTTCGAATAGATTTTGGCTTTAAATTTTATGACCCCGGTGATTCAAGATTTA
>JARRKF010000362.1:0-2770 GCA_037388405.1 Ignavibacteriaceae bacterium
GAGTTTACAACAGTGCATTTATGCATATGATGATGAAGGAAGAGAATGATAAGTACCGTAAGCTTATTACCAATACTCTCGAGTTCAATCCTGAAATATTGAAACGCGATGTAAACTTTATGAGCAACCCTGATGAAGAGACTGCGATTAATCAATTCGGAAAAGGAGACAAATATTTCGGAGTTGCAGTGATGATGTTGACAATGCCAGGTCTACCAATGTTCGGTCATGGACAAATTGAGGGCTTCTCTGAAAAATATGGAATGGAATACAAACAGGCTTACTACAACGAATCTCCCGATGAACACTTGATCTGGAGACACAATAAAGAAATTTTCCCACTTATGAAGATGCGATACCTCTTCAGCCAGGTTGAGAATTTTGAACTTTATAACTTTCACGATGATAGCGGTGAGATAAACCAAAACGTATTCGCATTCAGTAATCGTTCAGGAAATGAATCTGCTTTGGTTATTTACAACAACTCATATTATGAAACTGAAGGAAGCATAGCATTTTCAAATCCAAAAGTGATTTCTGGAAATGGTGGGATGAAGAGACCGCATCATATTTCTGAGATAATGAACTTCAGACCTATTAAAGAATATTATTATATCTACACAGATCACCGGACGCAACTTGAGTATTTGATTTCCGGAAAAGAAATTTCAGAACAGGGATTTAAGATTCATCTTTTCGGATATCAATATAGAGTCTGTCTTAAATTCAGAGAGGTTTATGACACAGATGGCAAATATGAAAAACTATTTTATTTATTGAATGGTAAAGGTGTCTTATCAATTCACGAAGCATTAAAGGAAATGGAATTATTACCGCTTCACAGCCGATATGAAAATTTCTTTTCTTTTGATACACTTGAAAAAATAAGAGAGTATTTTGCATTCAAGCCTGATAAAATTAAGAAAGCAGAAGAATTAGTAGTAATAGGCAAGATTGATAAAGAATTACACCTATTGTTTGAAGAATTTAATTCATACTTAAATCGTAAAGAATCAACCAGGAAAATTGAAAAGAAGTATAACGAAGATCTTTTAAAATGCAGAGATTTTTTCCAGTTCTGGATAACTCACAACAAACGAAAAAATGTTACAAAATGGATGAAGAATGTGGATGAGCTCCTTCCTGTTAAAAGTAATCTGGAAATCAACAGGAATTATCTCATTTTAATAAATCTTATAATTCTTAAACAGCTTCTTAATAACAATTCTGATCCGAAAAAGATAAATATTATTTTCGATGAACTGCTCATATCAAAACCAATTACAAATATTTTTGAAAAACATACAAACGGATCAAGCATTCACCAGAAAATTGAATTGATAAAAACCCTTCTATTAAAATTTAACCTGGAACAAACTAAGAAAAAGACTAAAAAAGGTAAAGCATCCGTCAAACCTGAGCATGAAAATATCGTAAGCGAAATAAAAGTCTTGCTTGATGATAAAAATGTTCATAACTTCATTCGTGTAAATGTGTTCGAAGGTGTTACCTATTTTAATAAGGAACGCTTTGAGGAATTAATTAGCTGGGTAATGTTATTCAATTTTATTAATACGACTAATTCGGTAATCAGCGAAAAGAGAACACTGAGATTAAACGTTGCGGAACTGAATAGAGAAATAAATAAATCTCTAAGAACGAAATCAGATGAGATTATGAAGCTGATAGTAAGAGCAGCAGCTTGTGGTTACGACTTTAATAAATTTTATGAGGAAATAATAGAAACACAGATTTTAAAAACTAAGAAGACTAAAAAACAAAAATAGGAGGACAATGAATAGGAAATCTTTTCTCGGAATGGTGATAATATTATTATCACTTTCTACAGTAAAAGCACAATTCACACTTCAGGACGCTTACCCAAATCTTTCATTTACAAATCCGGTTTTCCTTACTCACGCTGGTGATGGAACCAACCGCGTATTTGTTATTGAGCAGGCAGGAATAATAAAAGTGTTTCCTAACACTCAATCTACTTCAGATGCTAAAATATTTTTAAATATAACTGACCGTGTATCTTCTGGTGGTGAGATGGGACTGCTTGGATTAGCATTTCATCCTGATTATCAGAGCAATGGATATTTTTATGTTAACTATACAGCGGATAATCCGCGAAGAACAATTATTGCAAGATTTCAGGTGACGAGCAATCCAGACTCTGCGGATAAAAATAGTGAGTTTGAGATTTTAACTTTTAATCAACCGTATTCTAATCATAATGGCGGATGGATAGGTTTTAGACAAAGTGATGGATATCTGTACATCGGAACTGGAGATGGCGGAAGCGGCGGTGATCCTCAAAACAACGCACAGAATATTACGGTTTTACTAGGTAAGATTCTACGAATTGATGTAGACGGAGGAACACATTATGCAATCCCACCAACAAATCCATTCTTTGACAGCAGCGCAACCGTTGCCAAAGAAATTTATGCTTGGGGAATGAGAAATCCGTGGCGCAATAGCTTTGATCCTGTTACAGATTGGTTCTGGTCTGCTGATGTTGGTCAGGGAGCTTGGGAAGAAATTGATTTGATTGAAAATGGAAAGAACTATGGCTGGCGTTGTTATGAAGGAACTCATTCTTACAATCTTGCTGGCTGTAATTATCCTGAGTATGTAGATCCGATTTATGAATATCCACACGGTGCAGAATGTTCAATTACTGGCGGTTATGTTTACAGAGGAATTAACGTACCGGAGCTTGAAGGAAAATATATTTATGCTGATTACTGCTCAAGAAAAATAT
>JARRKF010000363.1:0-2770 GCA_037388405.1 Ignavibacteriaceae bacterium
GATAAAGATTTTAATGATTTGAATAATCTGTTGGTTCGAAGTTCAGTAAAAACGATAGTAATGATGAATCTGTATCCTTATAATAATGGTCATTTGATGATTTTACCAAAACGACATCTGGATTCATTGGAATTAGTTTCTGTAGAAGAATCTCATGAGCTGATTGATGAAATAATACTCGCCGAAAAGGTACTAAAAAGAGTCTTTGATGCTCATGGATTCAATGTAGGTATAAATTTGGGAAGATCAGGAGGAGCAGGAATTGATGATCACATTCATTTTCATATCGTGCCTAGATGGAATGGTGACACCAACTTTATGCCTGTCTTTGGTGAAGTCAAAGTTATTTCTCAGGATTTGATCGAAACTAAAAAGAAAATATTAGCTGCTTATCAGGATTTGATAAACAAATAAAATCATCCTTCATTTTTTGAATACTTTAAATGAACAATATTAAAATTTCTTCCGTCTCCATTACTATTCTAATAACGTTATCTTTTCTTCTTACTTACTGCAATGATGAAATACCTAAATCTGATTTAGTACTTAAGAATAATCTGCTTTACAAAATAGATAGTGATGTTCCATTTACCGGTCATGAAAAAGCTAAAATAAATGATAATATAATTGAGTATGATGTGAAAGATGGTTACAAGCATGGAAAATTTAAGCTTTATGATCTTGATGGAAATTTATTGATGGATGGTCAGATTGACAGCAATAGAAATGTAGGAAAATGGAAGTATTTTTTTGAAGATGGAGGACTAGAATCAGAAGGCAATTTCAATTATGACCAGCCTGACGGAAAATGGACCTGGTATTATCCCGATGGTAAAATTAAAGAAGAAGGAATTTATAATAATGGTACGCGGATAGGTCTTTGGCGCCAATTTACAACAGATGGAAATGTTTATAACCAGAGAAATTATGATTTGAAAGATTCTGCGGACGCTAAGCAAAATACTGCTCAACAATAATATAATTACTGCCCAGTAATTAATGGTAAGATTTGGTACTTGCAGCTGGAAATATGATTCTTGGGTCGGTTTAGTATACTCAGATTCGACTAATAAAAATTATCTTCTTGAATATTCTAGAAAATATAATACCGTTGAAATAGATCAATGGTTCTGGTCACTCTTCCCGCCGGCAAAAATAGTGTTGCCTAATAGTACTATAGTTAGAGAATATAAAAGTTCTGTCCAGGAAGATTTTCTTTTTACTGTAAAAGCTCCCAACTCACTTACATTAACGCACTTTTATAAAAACAGAAAAGAGGATGAATTGAAACCTAATCCCTTTTTTCTTTCAGTTGAATTATTTCAAAAATTTTTAGATTCAATTAAAGATATAAGCAATCAAGTGGGTTGCTTGATATTTCAATTTGAATATCTCAATAAGCAGAAAATGAAATCGCTTGCAGAGTTTCAATCGAAATTTTCAGAATTCTATAGACAAGTGGATAAGAAAATTCCACCAATCGGAATTGAAATAAGAAATCCGAATTACCTGAACGAAAAATATTTTAGCTTTCTTGACGAACTGAAAATTACCCCGGTATTTTTGGAAGGATACTATATGCCTCCAGCTATTGAAATCTTTAACAAGTTCAAAAAATATATTAATAATCTTGCTGTGCTTAGATTGCACGGTCCTGATAGAAAAGGAATTGAGAAGATTGCAAATGATAACTGGAATCAGATATATATAAATCGTGATAAAGAAATATCATCAATTGTTGAAATGATTAAAGAACTTCAAAATAATGAGGTAGATCTTTTTGTAAATGTAAATAATCATTTTGAAGGATCTGCGCCTTTAACAATTCAAAAAATGAAAAAATTACTTTGAGGTTTATGATAATAATTAAGGAAGTTGACTGTATTGCATAAAGAAGTGAATAATATTAAATTTGCATCCGCATTTTGGGCCCATAGCTCAGTTGGTTAGAGCATCTGACTCATAATCAGAGGGTCGGTGGTTCAAGTCCATCTGGGCCCACCAGTAAACCTCGAAAACAAACTGTTTTCGGGGTTTTTTGTTTTTAAAGATTTCTACAATCCCGCTGATTGTGTATCGACTTTGTATCGACTTTTGTACCGACTTACCCGGAACAACGATTAATATTTAATAAACAAAATTACTTTTATAATTCCTAAATTAATTCTAAAAGATTAACAAATCCAATTCTAACTTTTCTTATTGTTAATCCAGATAATATATTTTTGAGTCGTAAACTTTAAATTTAAAGCTAGTATATTTTTTATTTGCCACTTACAAACAGTTGCTGGATTGTCACGGATGATATTTGCATTTTGTTTTTCAAATATTCCTCTACAATCCTTAGGAGGAGGATGTGGAGCGGATTGCAGTATTTTCCAGAATATTCATACTATAAGATTCTTCCTTGGTTGTGGGAATTTATATGTTTACTTCCATTGGAGGTTGCTATGAAAATCTTTTTTATTCTTTTCGGCATTATCACCATTTGTTATCTATCAAATGCCCAAACAATTGTTCCTCCTGGAAATATAAGCGGTACGTGGACGATGGCTGGTTCACCATATCAAATACAAGGAGACATTACAATACCAAACCTAGAAACACTTACAATTGAACCTGGTGTTTCAGTTATATTCGAAGGATATTATACCTTAAATGTTCAGGGGCAACTACTGGCGATTGGTGATGAAACCGGAATTATAACCTTTACAGTAGATGATACAACCGGTTTTTATAATCCAAATACAACTGCTGGTGGCTGGAATGG
>JARRKF010000364.1:0-3576 GCA_037388405.1 Ignavibacteriaceae bacterium
TGGATAGCCAGTTCGGTTTGGAATATTTCATCAGGTTATCCTTTCACAGAATTGATTGGATTTTATGATAAATATTTTCCGGGAAGCAATCAATCAAGTGGTTTGAATGGCTCTTACCTTCCCTATGGTTATTTAGGCGATAAAAATCTTGGAAGATTGCCCGCTTACCATCGTTTAGACCTTAGCTTAATAAAAAGATTGAGTTTATTTTCATTTAATGTTGAACTGGGTGTAAGTGCAATAAACGTTTATGATAGGAAAAATATTTTTTACTTTAACCGTGATACCGGCGAAATAGTAAATATGCTTCCTTTCTTTGTTACAGGTACAATGAAAGTGGAGTTATGAAAAAGACAATATTATTAATTTTTATTTTGTTTGCTTTTTTATTTATCTCCTGCGAAGAGAATTTTGATCCTTATGGTGACTTTGTTGAGAAATATGCTTTCACCTGTATTCTTAAAAGTGATCAGGCTATGCAAACAGCGACCTTATCCAGAACTTACCGACCCGATGGTTTTGATCCATACACAAACACAATTGATCCTGCAATTACAGGTGCAGATATTCGTATTTGGTATAATGATACCGTCTTCGTATTCAGAGATACGTCAACAGTAAGAACAGATACTTCCAGATATAATACACCACTCAGATATTACTACAACAATGAATTTTTTGTCGGAAACCGTAAACCAATAGAGCTGGAAGTTTTGCTTCCAAATGGAAGAAGATTGTTCTCTTCCTCCGTTACGCCGAGCGAGATCAATCTTGATAATTACAGCGATGCAGTTATACCACCACCTGCCGGAAAGAGTAATGTACAAATGCTCTGGAAAACTCTTGATGAAGGCACAAGAAAAAGATATTCCAATAAAATATGTTGCGCGTGAAAATGAGCTTACTCCTATTTATCCTTCTCCGAGCAATTCAATAACTGTTAATTATGATTTGGATGCTATTACAAAAACTTTAGAGGAAATTTCTGAAGGTGATCCTGCTAAAAATAATTATGCAATTTTTCAGAAATTAATTTTTACTTTAACTGCTTACGACGGATCTGCATCCAAATATATTTCATCAACGAGCGGTTCCGTAGACGATTTAACAGTGAGCGTTGACGTAGCTGACTATACTAATATCGTTGGAGGTTTTGGTTTGTTTGCTTCATATTCCAGGAAAACTTATTTACGTCTGAGATTTTTGGAAGATTACATCAGATCTTTTGGGTATAATTATATTAATGAAGATTAATAATTGAACTCTGTGGCAAATATCATTAAAAAATATTTCGAGCATTTATTTATTTCCTTAGCTTTACTCTTAACAGTACTTACAGTTAGCTGCGGTAAAGAGGTCTCACGTTCACCGGTTGAACCACCACCACCGGAAGGATTCATTTACGTTAATTCTGTCCCGGAAAGATTTTCAATTTATTTAAATGGCAGAAACACAGGTAGATTAACTCCGGATAGCATATCCTATATTGCTGCTGGTGATTACCAGATAACACTTAAGAAAAAGTACTTTAAAGATACTTCGCTTGTTATAAGCTTAAATGAAGATGAAAAGCTATCAATAAATGTTGACATAATAGCTAATCCGTCTATGTATGGTAAACTATACCTTCAAAGTAATCCTCCTGGAGCTAGCGTTACATTAAATGATTCAGTTCTCAACCAAACCACTCCCATCACGATTGGAAATTTATTTCCTGGTGAATATAATATAAAATACAGCCTGTTTAATCATAGAGACAGAGAATTTCAAGCGATTGTAGAAAGCAGTAAAAGAAATGATTACGTACGTGACTTACGTGATACTTCTGTTTGGATAGATTATCAGGTTTCGAATTCTGCTATTCCATCTAATGCACTGTATTCAATTGCTATTGATGAGAATGATGTAAAATGGATCGGTACAAGAACTACAGGACTGATTAGATATGATGAACTAAATTATTCAATTTATAATACAAGTAACTCTCAAATTCCAAGTAACTGGATTAACTGCATTACCATCGATAATCAAAATAGAGTATGGGTAGGAACAGATAACGGAATTGGAATTTTTGATGGTAATTCTTGGATTGTCTATAATTCAGGTAATTCAGGTTTATTTAAAAATTATGTAAACAGAATCAGATTTTATAATAATATTGTTTGGGTCGGTACATCAGGAGGACTTTTTAAGTTTGATGGTATTAACTGGACTGCTTATGAACATCCTAAAAATAAGGATTGGATAAACGATTTTTACATCGAAGATGAAAACAAATTATGGCTCGGTACTAGACTTGACGGAATTATTTTATTTGAAAACGAAACTTTTTCATGGGTACGATGGTGGGATTATCACTATTGCACAATGTCTGTAAACAGTATTGAAAAAGACAAGTCTAATGAAGTATGGTTCGGTTTTGAACCTGACACAATAGGAAGAACAGGTCTTTCATTTTGGGATGGAACAACATTTACAAATAGATATATAGGCACGTTCAGAAATATTGTTAGAAATATTCTCATTGATGATCAGAATAATAAATGGGTTTCTACTTCCGAAGGATTTTACACTTTTGATAATCTGAATAACCTTTCATTTTATAACATTACAAATTCCTTAATCAGTTCTGATAATGTAACAGGAAGCGCAATTGATTCAAAAGGACATATCTGGCTTGCTACTGATGGAGGTGGTCTGAATAAATATAAACCACCACCACAATAGTTTATTTCATAACTTCAAAGACTGAATCCAGTACGGTTCCATCAACCCACTTTATAATTGCAACAACTTTATCCTTATTCAGTTTTGGCTTGGCTGGTTTTCCACCACAGATTTCATCCACTTCCTTTTTAAGTTCTTTAATGTCTCTGATTGGAAGTTTAGAATTCTTTAGCGCTTTGAGTAAATCTTTTCTTCTTGGATTTATGCAGATTCCTCTTTCTGTTGCAATAACATCAATCAATTCTCCCGGACCAACAAGTGTTGTAACTTCATCAACAATAACAGGGATTCTATCTCTGAATGAAGGAACTGCAAGTATTGTACATTTGGAATACAAACAATTCTGCCAGCCGCCAATTCCGTGAAGTAAATATCCATCTGAATGAGTGACAACATTTGCATTAAAGTTCACATCAACTTCTGTTGCGCCTAGGACAACAGCATCAACCAATGATGCAAAATTTCCCTTACCATGAAAATTATAGCTTGTAAAAGGTGATGTGTTAATGTGATTAGCATTTTCGTGCATGCTTCTTACGCCTTCGAGATCAAAGGTTTGTCCATCAAGAATATAATCTGTTAAACCTTCCTCAAGCATTTCTACTAAATATTTTGTTGATCCGCCACGGATAAATCTTGCTTTAACATTCTTTGCTTTCATTTTTTCTTTGAGGAAGATCGCAAATGCTAAAGCAGTTCCACCTGCACCTGCCTGGAAAGAAAATCCATCTTTCATTATTCCAGCATCTTCCATAAACTGGGCAACGTATTCTGCTATCAATAATCTATCAGGAGACTTAGTAACCTGAGTTGTTCCTGAAACGATTTTTGCAGGATCACCCAATGAAT
>JARRKF010000365.1:0-3244 GCA_037388405.1 Ignavibacteriaceae bacterium
AATACAGTCTGGTCACTTTAACCTCCAAATTTTAATTTTTTATTTATTAGCTCTCAATTCTTCACAAACTTGATAATCAATTCTGTAAAGAATTTTTGATTTTTTATGACATCTTTGGAATTTTATTTAAGCGAATTTTTTATCCGGTAACTCTTATTTTTTTAAATCCTAAATAAAAAAGCCCTCGCATAAGAGGGCTTCGATTTAATTCTTCAAATAAGGATTACTACTTCATCAACATCAATTTTCTGGTCTGTGTAAAATTGCCAGCTTTTAATGAGTAGATATAAACACCACTTGCTAAATTTCCAGCGTCAAATCTTACCTCATAATTCCCAGGCGCTTTCTGTTCGTTTACCAAAGTAGCAACCTCTTTGCCAAGAATATCATATACTTTTAAAGTGACAAATTCAGAACTTGGTACTGAAAATTTAATTGAAGTTGATGGATTAAAAGGGTTTGGATAGTTTTGCTCAAGACTAAAATCATTCACCACAGAAATCTCTTCATTATTTTCATTCATAACTTTGTTTAAGGCATTCTGAGCTTCACTTCCATATAGCTGCGGTAACTCTACCACTGTTCCATTTGCAAGTGCAGCAAATAATCCAAAAGCTTCACCATTTTGATTTGCAGATGGTTCTAGGAATCCGGAAGCAAAAACTGTTGCTGAGTTTCCGCCTAATCCTCTCAAATCAGCGCTCCAAACTCCCACAACAGAAAAGTTTGGCCACGGTGCTGTAAGGACAATCCAATTTCTCCACGCAGGTACTGAAACGTAGTTACTCAAATCACCATAGGAAACATTGGTTAAGTAAATACCTAAGCCAAATATGTTTAATGTAGGTGCGTCAGTGGAACCGTGAACCGCAAAGAGATCTACTTTATTATTGTAGGTCCCGGTTTCTCTTGCATTGGGCTTAGCAAAAAGTGTAAATGATATATCTCTGCCGTTGGGATTCGGAGTAAAACCTGAAGGATCAACAACTCCATTTGCAATAGCGATGTAAGTTCCACCACTTGCAAAGTTAACAACAAAGTTTTTAATGGTGTCATTTACCGATCCACTGTTTCCCGGTGCAACGCCAATGTTTATATCAACACCTGCAGGAACTCTTATATAATCTGTAAAATCTCCATATGCAGCATTATCAACTAATGTTGCAACATTCCTGGCTAATACATCAACCGTTGGTGCATCGGTAGCTCCATGCAACACTACAAAATCAACTTTACTATTATACATCCCACTCTCACGAATTCCATCTTTGGCCAATAATGTAAATGAAATGTCTCTTCCATCAGGATTAGCAGTAAACTGAGATGGATCAAGAACACCATTTGCTACGCCAACGTAAGTCTTTCCACTCTCAAAAGTGACAGCAAAATTCTTAAGTGTATCGTTTACAGAACTGCTGTTTCCAGGAGCGATTCCAATATTTATTTCAACACCTGCCGGCACATCTATAAAAGGAGTAGCTGTTCTGAATGCAAAATCATCTAAAGCTAATGTTCCATTTAAATAAACATCAACGCTGTTTGCAATTGGGTCAGCTGCATTGTGAATAACCTGCAGTCTTGCCATTGGTTGAACCATAGGAAATTCAACAACTGTTCCGTTTGGAAGAGCAGCAAATAATCCGAATGGTGCACCATTTTGATTTACTGAAGGATCTAAAAATCCGGAAGCAAATACAACTGCGGCTCCACCACCAAGACCGGATAAATTAGCATCAAATTCAGCAACTACAATCTTATTATTATTTCCGGGTGTTATTTTCAATATGTATTCAGTCGGAGATAATCTGTTGTAATTTGTAATATCGCCATAAGAAGCATTATTAACAATTTTCCACTTTCCTCCAGACAAGTATTCGTATTCTGAAGATTCGTAAGTATCTTCTGCTTGGGTCGAAATATCATTTAACACGGCACTATATACTCTGTCAGCAATAACATCAACAGTTGGTGCATCGGTAGAACCGTGAACCACTATAAAATCAACCTTATTCTGATTTACTCCTTGCTCACGAACATTATCTTTGGAAAAAAGTGTAAAACTTATATTCTTTCCATCAGGGTTTGGAGCAAATTGATTAGGATCTAAGACACCATTAGCAATAAGAACATACTTTTTATTAACACTTAATGTTGCCTGAAAATTTTTAATTGTATCATTTATAGATCCACTATTACCAGGTGCAATACCAATGTTTAAGAGAGTATTTGCTGGTATATCTATAAATGGAGTTGCATTTCTAAATTCGAAATCATCAATTGCAAGGTTTCCGTTAACGTAGACATCTACTACCGAAGCAGCAGGGTCAGCAGCGTTGTGAATAACCTGTAAACGCGTTGTTTGTGCAATTGAAGTTGAAATTAGTAAAAAGAAGATTAAAGAACCTAATAGCTTTTTCATATTTCCTCCGTAATTTTGTTTGTTTGTTAATAACTTGGACACATTTGAAAAACAGAGAAATCAACAAATTAGTTCCGAAAAAAATAATTTTTGTTATTTAAGTTCGAATTTTCATTTTTAGAAAATTTGAACGTATTTAATTTTTTTGAAGGAAATATTTTTCATAATCTAATAAAATAACTTTAGAAGGAATGAAAACAGACTCTCAAAAAAATGTTTCTTCACTTGATTACACGATTGAACATCTGAGTATTTTAAGAATAACAGCTATCTGGGCTTTTAGTGAATCTGCGTTCGGTGGAATTCTTCATGCTCTCTCAATTCCGCTTAGAGGTATTTTTGAGTCCACACTCACCTCTCGCTGCCTATTTTGCCGTATCACTTCAAGGAATGTTAGGATTTTTATTATTCTCATCGAAAAAAATTTTTAGATTATCTTCACTTCTGCTAGGTATTTTTATTCTACTTTTTTCAGGATTACAAAAAATAATAATTCTTACAATTGTATTTGGCAATAACTTGTGGGAATCACTTAACCTATTTATCGTACAAGTTACTTCTGAGATTTTCAAAATCAATAATCTGGATATTAACTATGGATATATATTGGTAGGTGCCTACATTTTTCTTCATTTATTAGCAGGATTCTTTATAGGAAACTATGCCGGTAAGCTACCTGAAAAAGTAAGGTACTATAATAAAATAATACCAACTTCTATTGAAGTGATACGGCAAAATAGGCAGCGAGAGGTGAGTGTGGACTCACAATTGCCTTTATTAAAATCACAATCACTGTTGCTTTAAGAATTTCCTTGTTGCTTCCAG
>JARRKF010000366.1:0-4822 GCA_037388405.1 Ignavibacteriaceae bacterium
ATTGTAGAGGAATATTTGAAAAACAATTTGCAATTAATATGACTAAAAATCCAGCAACTGTTATTAAGTGGCAAACAAAAAATTAAAAACCCCCACCAACTCTCATTGATCGGGGCTTTAAAGTGAGATAAATTCTAAAAGGTTACTTCATCAATATCATCTTCTTTGTTTTAATTTAATTTTCCCAATAAATATTTACGTTTCACAATTAACCTAATCTTCAATTAAATAAGCATCCTTTACAACTTCCGTCTGCATTATTTCTTTAACCATATCTTTCATTTGATCATTAGGGTCAAAGAAATGAACAATCTTTTCTGTAATGTCTATCAATGCCACATTATTATTATTAAAAGAAATTTCCCATTTTGAAACGATTGCAGAAAGATTCTCATCATTAGCAAGTTGAGTCAATTTATCTTTAACTGTTTCGGTAATATTAATAACTGAACCAGTTCCAAATCCTTGCTCGTGTAACATAGCTTGGCGTAATGTTGCCTCACGTTCAATTTTGGCGATCGCTTGCTTGTCGTCTTTTGATTTTGCCTCCTGCATTTGTGTAGCTATTGATTGAAATATCTCTTTAGTATTTGAAAAATCAGAATTGTAATATGCTACTGCAACTGCTCTGGAATCGAACACACCAATACGTATTACTGTTTGTGCATTCGTAACTTCTGCTGGAATAATAAGTAGGATTGATATAACCAGAACGAAAATAGGTATTGAATAATAAGACTTTAAAGAAAACATAAATGCTCCGATTGATGTTATAAAATATGTGAATTAAAAAACTTTCAAGGACACTATTAGAATCTAAATGCTATAATTTTTCAGGATGAAATATTGTGAACTTTTAAACGGTAACATTGTTGTCAGAATATGTTTCAATTCTATCTCCAACAAATAGACTTACTCCAGCAATTGTAAGTGGTACTGAAATAATTACTGCTGTAATAATTTGACCAATTACAAAACCTTTAGAAAGTATTATAAAAAGTAGAACAACAGTTACCACCAAGACTATTATCCCAATGGTCCTTGGATACTTTTTCGAGAGCCAACCTACTCCTATGATTACCAATCCTGGTATCGACTCAATAAGAATTCCAATAGAAAATCCATTTTCTAAGGAAGCAAATAAAACCAACATTAAACCAACTGCCATTATTATTTTTGTGGCCGACTCTCTGTAATTGCCAATTAAAAAAACATTGGATAAAGCTTTAGCTGCTATACCAATAATTACAATTGCACTAAAGAATTCCCAGCTATGATCTCCCTTGTAACTTTGATAGACTGCCATTATAATACACCCAATTGTCATTGCTGCAAATGCGATATTTCCTGATCGGTATTGAATACTCATCTGGCGTTCATCAACAAGGGATTTTGCAATATTCAGTGAAGCCAATGTCGGTCGGAGTAAATATGATCCGACAAGCAAGAATAACCACATTTGATTTTGTGTTAAACTATAAATCACTAGTGCTGAAACGAAAACAAAAGCTGCCAGCCAAAAGATCGGATCTTTTTTAAACATAGTCTTTCTCCTCAAGTTGGAAAAGGTTTTCTACGGTTGTATTTAATTTATGAGCTAAAAGCAAAGCAAGTTTGACTGATAGATTATAATCGCCCCGTTCTATAGCGACAATTGTCTGCCGGGATACTTTAACCATATCTGCAAGTTGCTGCTGACTTAATTCTCCATTTTCAAATCGATATTTGCGTAGGTTTGTTTTCACTTTATCTAATCATTTTTGACAAATTTTAATTTCATTAACAATGTACATAATATTTGACATAATGTCAAGCTTGTTTTACAATATGTATACTAAACCATACTGTTTTAGAATGCAAGTAATAATTTAGGGGCTGATTTCAGATGAAGAACAGTTGAATGGTTTGATGTTTGGGATTAAGATATGGGAAGACTATATATAATGATCCATCACCACAAAAACTAATTTCCCTGATAATTATCAATTAAAGAATACCAATGCTCGCAATACATACCAATCCCACGATTCAATATTTAAGCCATACGACAGTTTTACCCTATTGAAACTGGTTCGGTGCAGAACCTGCAATAAAAATACTTTAAAGAACTCATACCTTATCATCTTAAAAGGCTAAAAAGCGGCGGTATTTTGGGCAGTTTGGAAATTGGCAGGTCTTCCGCAGATTCAGAAAGTGATGACCTGCATTGGAATAAAAAACCCTGCCTAGTTATTAAGCAGGGGTTAAATAATTCTATGATAGATAATGATTACTTCATCAACACCATCTTTTTAGTCTCAACAAAATTACCTGCTTTCAATTGATAAATGTAAACTCTGCTGGTAACATCAATCAAGTTAAATATATCCTTATGCTAAGCTGGTTCTATCACTTCTTTTTCTGAACCATTTTACAATAAATAATACTCCTAGAATAAAAATCGGTATTCCAATAACTACACCTACACCTCGATCTTGTTCAGCAATGAAAAGTCCCAATATCCACATTATGCCCCACCAAAAGATGAATATTGAACCTGCTAATAATTCATTTTTCCAACAAAAATAATAACCAACAAGGAAAACTATAAACGACAGATTTGTAATAACAATTTCAAGACTGAAGTCTTTAAACCCGTCTATAAACCCATCAACATAAAAACTTATAATTCCGATTAAATATAGTACTGCAAAAATTGTTGTGATTATAAGCAGTGTTTTTGAATTTTTCATTATGCCCTCCATCGAAAGTGAGGAAGATACATCTCTGCAATCAAAGGAAGATTTTTATGGTAAGAATATTCTGGAAAATACTATAGTCCGCTCCACAACAACCTCCTCCTTTAGGTGTGTAGAGTATAAATTTAAAAACAATGTGCAATTAATTTGAATGAAAAACCAGCAACTGTTTTTAAGTGGCAAGGAAAAAATGAAAATTAATTTTCCCGGATGGTAAAAAGAGATTGATGATATCTTCTATCGTGTGTCTATTTTTTCTAATTCCACAAGTGCTTCATCAAAAGGAAGAAGTACCCTAGGTACAGCACCGTGCATATAAGAAATAAGTACACCGTAATTAACTATTTGTATGTCTAGCAATTTTGCCTGCTTTATTCTTACCTGCATAGCTTTTCGCGTAAGCATACAGCCACCGCAATGGACGATTAATTTGTATTCACTCAGATTTTCAGGAAAATCATATCCGTGAACCATATCAATCTGCAGATTCTTTTTAGTATGGTTTCTCAACCAACGTGGGATTTTTACGGTTCCGATATCATCTTCCTGTGCATGGTGTGTGCAGGCTTCAGAAATTAATACTCTATCCCCGTTTTCTAATTCTTCAACTCGCTTAAGTCCTTTAATAAATTCTGGAAGGTTTCCTTTATGTCTCGCCATTAAAATGGAAAAGGTTGTCAGCATTATATTTTCGGGGACATCAGCAGCAACACGCATTATTGCCTGGCTGTCTGTAATTACAAGATCAGGCGGATTCTTTAATAACGACAAAGCACTCCGAAGCTCTCTATCTTTTACAACAACACAGATTGTATCCTCATCTAAAGCTTCCCTGATTGACAGAACCTGCGGTTTAATTAATCTTCCTTTGGGTGCACCAAGATCAATCGGAACAACCATTACAACCACGTCCCCTTGACCAACAAGATCGCTAATCAATGGCGGCTCATTATTATCGGGAAGTAGATGAAGCAGTTTTTTCTTACAGTTATCAACTCCCACATGTTCTTTACACGAAACTTCAAAGTGAGTAATTTCAAGAGCTTCAAGCTCTGTAAGCAGATTAGGATTAATTCCAAATTCTATCTTATTAACGACTGCAATAAAAGGAACATCAATTTTCTGCAAATAAGTGACTAATTCAGTTTCACTTTTATCAAGTCCCTCACGTGCATCCAAAACAATAATTGCAAAATCAGCTTTAGAAATTGATTTGATGGTTCTGCTAATTCTCTTTTCTCCAAGCTCCCCTTCATCATCAATGCCAGCAGTATCAATAACAACAACCGGCCCATATGGTAACAACTCAATAGCTTTAGTTACAGGATCAGTTGTGGTACCGGGTGTTTCGCTGACAATAGAAAGTTCCTGGTTTGTAATGCAGTTTATCAATGAAGATTTGCCAACGTTTCTTTTTCCAACTATAGCAATGTGTAATCGTTCAGCACTGGATACTTTATTCAATTTATACTCCCCGTACTATCAGAAATCAGTTTATTGATTTTATCTTCCGATAAAAGTTTATTTCGTTTAATTACGTTTACGAAGGCTTCGTTTTCTTCTGCTGCTTCTTTAACGAACTCAGCTATTTTATCATATCCGAATTCATTAATAAGCAAAGCAGCAATTGCAGATGATCTTACTAAATTCTCCCTGCATCTTTTCTCGTTGGCTTTTATACCTGCCACACATTTTTCAGCAAGAACATTTAATGAATCAATAAGCATTTTCATTGACTTTAAAAACAGATGTGCAAGCAATGGTGAGAAAGCATTCAGTTCAAGGTTTCCGTAAGAAGCAATATTAGAAATGATAACATCATGCCCTTTAACAAGCTCGCAAACCTGAATTGTGCTTTCAGGAATTACTGGATTAACTTTGCCCGGCATTATGCTTGAACCTGCTTGCATAGGAGGCAAAGTAATTTCGCCAATTCCTCCCTGAGGTCCGCTTGAAAGTAAACGAAGATCATTACAGATTTTAATTATTGAACAGGCACCGGCTTTTACCAGACCGTGCACTTCAACAAATACATCAAGATTCTGTGTGGTGTCAATTAGATCTTCTGCTTTAGCAATGGGAAG
>JARRKF010000367.1:0-2744 GCA_037388405.1 Ignavibacteriaceae bacterium
TCGCGTAGCGGCCGGCCGTCGATGACCACATCAGACTCGGCGTCTGCGGCGCGCAGGAACGAGGACAACGCCCATCTCTGAAATGCGGCATCCCAGGCCGGCCTCCTTGAGTACTCATTTTTTTGTTCTTCGGAATAGTCATGTTATACATTAGCTGTTCGGATAACAATCCATCGGCTCCTGCGTTAGGCCAGGGTGATCAGATAACTAACACACTTGATAAAAAACCAGCACCAAATCTAATAGGCACAATGGACTTGACTTTTGACTTAACTGCAGTTGTCCCTGATGATCCGGTGTGGATAGGTACAATAACCTTTGATGGATATGGTACATACGGAATAAGATTTTTCCACACAGGAGGTGAAGTCAGAGGGCAGGCAAATCATTTCGAGGAAATTTTCGAAATCTATGATCAAACAGATCCAACCATTGTATATTTGAGTGGTCCGGATGCAGGTGTTGTTGCCTTAGCAAATAAACCCCCGGAAGATACGAAGTTCATGGCTAATGGTGAAGTTGAATTTGCAACTGGGGATTTTGAAGGCTGGATGGGCAGAAAAACACATATGAGCGGAGTTGTAACTTGGCAAGTTCTAAATACCCCTAATGGAGTAGTTGAAGTGCCTTCAACTGTACCTGATGGTACATTTCGAATAAACTAATAACAATAATGATATGCTATAGGATTATTTTTTAAATAACTCTGGATATGTTATACAAATATATTCCGGAGTTAATTTTATTGAATCTATGAGATCTTGAAAAAAATTATTTCAGAAAACCTTGGTGAGACTTTTTATAGAGGAGCTATTGCATTTATAAAAATCAATATTTATTCTTTAATAATGACAATTAGGTATCCGCAAATAGAATCATTAATCCGCAATCCGAAATTAATTGATACTTAATCCCTAAAGCCATATATTTATATAGATTATAATAAGATATATGCACTCATAGCTCATTTTCCTCTTGCATGTAGAAATACTATCCTCTCTTAATTTGTAATTAAATGGTATGGAAAAGAAAGTACATATCGTTTATTTGTTTGTAGTTACTCTTCTTTCAATATCTAACTTAACTGCCCAGGAAAACATTCGTTTTGATGTCATTGAATTACCCAATAACCCTTCTAATAGTTGGATACAGGATATCTTTCAGGATGGCAAAGGATTTATTTGGTTCGTCAACGGGCTAGGTTTAAACCGTTATGATGGATATGAATTAAAAACGTATGATGCATCATCAGATCTTTGGGGTTCTGTAGGATATAATTATATTGCCGAAGATAAGCATGGTTTTATTTGGGGAGGTTCTTTCTACGGCGAAGTCTTTAGATTTAATCCTGCTTTAGAAAAATTTGAATTTTTTAATCATGATACTACAGATCATAATAAACGCATATGGGACGTGTATGCAGATAAAGATGGATTTATATGGATTATTTCAGATATTGGATTATATTCATTCAAGTCTCCAGCTCCTGGAGAAAATTTTAAGAACATCAATGTGTTAAAATATGTTCATAATCCTTTGGCCAGTACCTCCTTAAGCACAAATGCAATCAACACAATTTTCCAGGATAAACAAAAGCGATATTGGATTGGTACAAGAACAAATGGAATTGATATTCTTTATAAAAGAGCGCCTGACGGAAAATTTATACACTATCCGTTTACTCCGGATCATAATAGTGTCGTTGGAAATAATATCCAGGAAATCTTTCAGGATTCTAACGAAAACATTTGGATTAGTAGCCCAAATAGTGGTATTAGTATTTTTGTAAAAGATACATTATCAGATAATATTAACTTCATAAATTATACTCATGATGAAAATAATCCATATTCGTTATTTTCAAATAGAATTTTCAAAATCATTGAGTCAAAAGATGGAACTATTTGGATTTCTACTGCATACCGTTTACAAAAAGTAGAACCTAAGGATTTCGATTTTAATAATTTAAAATTTGATACTTATACTTCAAAATTAAATACTCCTGCCCTTTTATATGTGAATGAAATGTGTCCGGATAGAGAAGGGCGTTTATGGATTTCTAATTATGGTAGTGGGATTGCTGTTCGTGATCCTATCAAATATAAATTTCATCATTACAAAACCCCAAAAGGCGAAATTAATTCTTTTTTTGAAATGCCTGGTAGTAATGGGAGAAAAGTATGGATAAGCACCGGTGCGGGACTTTATTTGTTTGACCGCGTTAATAATAAATTCATCTATACGAATAATCATCAAGCTAAAAATGAATTGAGAACCAATATAAATAGATTTTATCAATCAAGATTTAATAAGAATGTTTGGGTTGGATGTACTCGTTTTTATAGTTCAGTATCAGCAGTAGACACAATATTGCCGCATTCTATGTTTTGCGGATTCAAAAAGTTCGATCCTTTTACCGGGAAAACAATTGTGCTTAATAAAAATGCGAAAACTTTACTGGCATATAAGAATAGCAGTGCGTCTAGTCACTACCCCGTTAATGAGGTATACGATATTGAAGAAATTTCAGAAAAATATATTGTGTTAGCCACACATCTTGGCATAGCATTATATGATCAGCAAGAAGATAAATATATTCAGAAACCAAAGGGTCCTCTTTCAAAACTAGCAAACATTAATGGCGCGATAGTTGATTTACTCCACGATTCAAAAGAGAATTTGTGGATTTCAGTAACTAGTATAAAACAAAGATGCGTGTTTCGGTTCAATCCGCTATCAGGTGA
>JARRKF010000368.1:0-2735 GCA_037388405.1 Ignavibacteriaceae bacterium
TATTCTATCAAATCATTATGTAGAAGATGTTTACTTTGTAGATAATTCCACCGGATGGGTAGTAGGAGAAAATGGATTAATCATCAAAACTACAAATGGGGGTACTAGTTGGGATGTCCAAAACAGCGGGACAAGTAATAGTCTGCATTCAATTCATTTTATAGATCAAAACATAGGATGGGCTGTTGGTGATGATGCAACTATATTGCATACAACAAACGGTGGTGTTACATTTGTTAACAAAAAGGAGATAGATGAAGAGCCAATAGATTTTTCTCTTGAACAAAACTACCCCAACCCGTTTAACCCAAGTACAAAAATTAATTTTGAGATTCCGGGTCAAGCCCGGAATGACAATACTTTAGTAACATTAAAAGTTTATGACGTTCTAGGAAATGAAATTGCAACATTAATTAGTGAAGAAAAACAACCAGGTACTTATGAAGTTGAATTCGATGGAACAGCATTGCCAAGCGGAATTTATTTTTATAAGCTGAAAGCAGGATACTTTGTAGAAACCAAGAAAATGATCCTCCTACGTTAACATTTCGGAGGACAGGTTTTGCTAAAATAGATTAAGATTACGTATATTAGCAGAAAAAAGAGGAGGCTTGATGAAGAAGTTATTTATTCCAATCATCTTTTATTCGATTACTTTACTCGCTCAAAATCCAGCACCAGCATTTAATCCGATGACTGCACGGGGTGCATTTGGTATTGATAGAACTGAGCATACACTCTTTTGGGAAAATCCATCCGGTGTTATATACAATGAATGTTACTTCAGCAGCGACTCATTAATGGTTGCTAATCTTGATACATCAACAAGGGTTCAAAATGGTTATCCTTCGACTGTATTCAATTCAGTTACTTTAAATTCATTATCGCAGAATACAAAATATTACTGGAGTGTAGTTGAGTATAATGCATCAGGTAATTCAGTATCACCTTTATGGTATTTTAATTCTCAGCCCCCGGAAGTTTTCGTTATAGAATTTCACTTTGACACTGATCTTGACGGATGGCAATTTTTTGGACCATTAGGATCGTATAATTGGTCATGGTCGAATAGTTCAAATGCTGGAGGAATTCCCGGCGAAATGGTTTTCAGATGGGATCCTATTTTTATAGGGGATTCTTATATGATATCACCTGAAATTCCTTGTCCTGCCGGTGCTGAAGTAGCAATAAATTTTAGTTTCTTTGAAGACTGGTGGTCTGACACAGTTGTAGTTGGTTCTGCAATTACTTATGATAATGGAAATAACTGGACTTCAATCTGGGAACTGCATGCAACAGGAAATGTTGGACCTGATAATTACTATACCACGATTACTGCTGAAGGAAATTTCAGGCTTGGATTTTATTACACAGGTGATTCTAATAATATAGATTTTCTATATATCGATGATATATTTTTATTTACTGCAATGGAAGTTGCTTTGCCACCTTCATTCCTTCAGGCACAGGCTAGTTTAACTGAACAAAAAGTGACTTTAAACTGGGATTCCGGTGTACCTTTAGGTCAACCTTTCGGTTATCGTATACAAAGAAAAGATGGTTTACCTTCAGATAATTCACCCTACACAACTCTGACCGAAACAAATTATAACACCTTTACTTTTGATGATGCAACAGTTGAGCTAAATCAAAATTATACTTACAGGATTGCTACGCTTAATGGACCTTCTACTACAGGTCATTACGGAAATGAAGCAACTGCATACGTCCCAGAAACGGTTCCAGTTGAATTGCAAAACTTTACTGCTGATGTTGTTGATAATAGCGTCAACTTGAAATGGTCAACAGCAACCGAAACAAACAATAAAGGATTTGAGATTCTTCGTTTCACTCAGAATGACAACAATTGGAAAAGGATAGGCTACGTTCCGGGTTTTGGAACAACAACTGAGATTCACCACTACGCATTTGTTGATGAAGAAGTTCAAGCAGGACAATATCAATACAGATTAAAACAAATTGACTTTGATGGAACATCTGAATATTCGAACATAATCGAAGCTACAGTATATAGTCCCACCATATTTTCATTAAAACAAAATTACCCTAATCCTTTTAATCCGACTACAAATATAAAATATACTATACCATCAAATGTCAAAGGGGAAATGTCAAACGTGAGCTTAAAAGTTTATGATATTTTAGGGAATGAAATTGCAACATTAGTTAATGAAGATAAACCAGCTGGGACTTATGAAATTGAATTTGATGGAACCAATTTACCGAGCGGAATATATTTTTATAAACTTCAGGCTGATTCTTTCGTTGAAATAAAAAAGATGACCCTGATCAAATAATCGTTATTCCTTGTAGGGGTTCAATATATTGAACCCCTACTCAACCGTCTTTCCAAACAAATAAATAATTCCAACAAGAATTGTCGCAATTAAAAGAAGTGCGATATAAGGTGATAAACCGAATGCGGTAAGTATGTCACCAATTAACATTGTTATAATAGAAACACTTAGCGCATAAGTAAGCTGCGTTCTCACGTGATCAACATGATCACAACCGGAAGCCATTGAACTTAGAATTGTTGTGTCAGAAATTGGTGAACAGTGATCTCCCCAAACACATCCTGCAAGAACAGAACTTACCACACCAACCAAAATTAAATGGGAGTCTGCAAACGAGTAATTATTCATTCCTGTTACTGCAGCAGAAAGTGGAATTACAATCGGGAACATAATTGCCATTGTTCCCCAGCTTGTTCC
>JARRKF010000369.1:0-3251 GCA_037388405.1 Ignavibacteriaceae bacterium
TCTTTTTACAAGGAAGAAATTATTTTCTTTCATAAATGATTTCTTCCTTGTAAAAAGAGAAAAACAAACCAAGAACAGAATAAAAGAAATTGTTGAAACCAGTATTAAAGAGAAAATCTGGAGCGAAAGTGGAGAAAAATCTTTAAATTCGACTCTTGAAAAAGTTATTCTTGGTAATTTATCCCCTTACCATATTGCTGAGGAGATAATTAATAATTTTATCACCAGGAAAAGTATTTAAGTGAATTCCTCAATCATCTGAGATTATTTTGAAAGGCAATAATATGGAAACTGTGAGCCAATCATTTCTAATCGAACTTACCGAAAATCAAACACTCATCCGAGATACTATAAGAGATTTTGCACAGAATAAAATTAAACCTAAAGTAATGGAATGGGATGAAGCACAAACATTTCCAATGGAGATATTTAAAGAGCTTGGTGAACTTGGTTTTATGGGAATCATTTTTCCTGAAGAATACGGAGGTGCTGGTTTAGGTTATGTTGAATTCGTAATCATCATTGAAGAGCTTGGAATTGTTGATCCTTCTATTTCATTATCAGTCGCTGCCCACAATGGTTTTTGCACAAACCACATCTACAGATTTGGGCCACATTTACAGGTTCGGTAATGAAGAACAGAAAAAGAAATACTTACCCGATCTTGTTTCAGGAAGAAAAATTGGTGCGTGGGGACTTACAGAATCTTCTTCCGGTAGTGATGCCGCCGCCATGAAATCAATAGCAGAGAAAAAAGGTAATAAGTACATCCTAAATGGTAGTAAAACATTTATTACTCACGGTGGTTCCGGCGAGACTGCAGTTGTAACGGCAATTACAAATAAAGAAGCTGGTAAAAAAGGTATCTCAGCTTTTATACTTGAAAAAGGAATGCCGGGATTCATCGCTGGTAAAAAAGAAAACAAACTAGGAATGAGAGCAAGTGAAACTGTTCAGCTTACTTTTGAGAACTGCGAAGTTCCTGAAGAAAATCTGCTTGGTGAAGAAGGAATGGGATTTATTAATGCAATGCAAATATTAGAAGGCGGAAGAATTTCGATCGCTGCTGTTAGTTTAGGAGTTGCTCAAGGTTGCCTTGATGCTTCATTAAAGTACTCACAGGAGCGACATCAGTTTGGAAAACCACTTTCTGCTTTCCAGGCAACACAATTTAAATTAGCAGAAATGAAAACAAATATTGAAGCCGCAAGACTTCTTACAATGCGTGCAGCAAAAATGAAAGACGATGGTTTACCCAACATTCGGGAAGCTGCGATGGCAAAACTTTTTGCAAGTGAGATTGCAGAAAAAGCTTCGAGTGAAGCAGTGCAGATTTACGGTGGTTATGGTTATGTCAAAGATTACCCGGTTGAAAAATATTATCGTGATGTTAAACTGTTAACCATAGGAGAAGGAACTTCTGAAATTCAAAGAATTGTAATTGCTAGAGATTTGTTGAAGGATTAAAACATAACATGAAACCCATCGGAACAAAAGCTAAAGAAGACGAATCCTACTTAAAACGTGCTGACTACCAAAAAGAACTTCTAAGAAAGCTTGAAGCAGAAAAAGAAAAAGTAAAGCTCGGTGGTGGTCCAAAAGCAATTGAGAAGCAGAAAGAAAAAGGAAAGATTTCTGCACGCGAAAGAATTAATCTACTACTAGATAACCCAAAAGAATTTTATGAGTTGAGCACATTTGCTGCTTATGATATGTACAAAGAGTATGGCGGAGCTCCGTCTTCTGGAACAATTTATGGAATAGGAAAAATTAGCGGCCGACAATGTGTTATTGTTGCAAATGATGCAACTGTAAAGGCTGGTGCTTGGTTTCCAATAACCGCAAAGAAGAACTTGAGAGCACAGGAAATTGCAATGGAGAACCACCTTCCTATTATTTATTTAGTTGATAGTGCCGGCGTTTTCCTTCCTCTGCAAGACGAAATTTTTCCAGACAAAGAACACTTCGGGAGAATATTTCGCAACAATGCTGTTATGTCTTCAAAAGGAATTCCACAGATTGCAGCAATAATGGGTCCTTGCGTTGCAGGTGGTGCTTATCTTCCGATAATGAGCGATGAAGCTTTAATCGTTGAAGGTGAAGGATCCGTATTTCTTGCTGGTGCACATCTTGTTCGTGCAGCAATTGGAGAAAAGATTGATAACGAGAGTTTAGGTGGTGCACGTGTTCAATCGAATATTTCCGGTGTTACAGATTATGTAATGAAAGATGACAAAGAATGTATCTCTCAAATAAGAAGTCTGGTTGATAAATTCGGTAAAAGAGATACTGCCGGATTTGACAGGATTGAATCTAAACCTCCAAAGTTTAATCCTAAAGAAATTTATGGGTTGCTTCCTGAAGATACAATTAAAACTTATGATACATACGAAGTACTTTCGCGGATAGTAGATAATTCTGAAATTGATGAATACAAAGCAGGTTATGGAAAAACAGTAATTACTGCTTATGCAAGAATCGATGGCTGGGCTGTGGGTATAGTTGCAAATCAGAGAAGTGTAGTTAAAACGGAATCTGCAAAAGGTGCTGGAGAAATGCAGGTTGGTGGTGTTATTTATTCTGATAGCTCTGATAAAGCAACTCGATTTATTATGAATTGCAACCAGAAAAAAATTCCTTTGGTTTTTCTTCAGGACGTTACCGGCTTTATGGTCGGAAGTCGTGCTGAGCATGGAGGAATTATCAAAGACGGCGCAAAGATGGTGAATGCAGTAGCTAATTCTGTGGTTCCAAAAATCACGATTATTATTGGTAATAGTTTTGGTGCCGGGAATTATGCAATGTGCGGTAAAGCTTACGATCCAAGATTCATTTATGCTTACCCAAATGCAAAGATTGCAGTGATGGGTGGTTCTCAGGCAAGCAGTGTTCTTCTTGATATAAAAATAAAACAAGCAGAAAAGAACGGACAAAAAGTAACAGATAAAGAAAAACAAAAATTACTCGATGAAATTACAGCAGCCTACGATGAAAAGAACAATCCCTATTATGCTGCAGCAAGATTATGGATTGATGAAATAATTGATCCGGCAGAAACACGAAGATATATTTCAATGGGGATTGAAAGTGCCAACCAAAATCCGGAAATTCCAAGATTCAATCCGGGAGTAATTCAAACATAAATGAAGTTTAGAAAGACTGCTTTTTACTTTCTTATCCTTTCTTCTGTAATTTTTTATCCAACTTTCGGGCATATTGCCAAACAAAACACCATACCAATTAACATCCAT
>JARRKF010000370.1:0-5078 GCA_037388405.1 Ignavibacteriaceae bacterium
CTTTTTATAAACATCGAATGGTTCAAAAGATTTTGCACGGATTACCTTAACTTCGTCTGAAATTTCTTTATTAAATGTTTCATCCTTTTCTGAGAAGCTGTCTTCCTCAATGGTTAGAACAAGTGGAAGCCATTCGTAAGAGGGAAGATGCTTTATAATTTTCAATGGCCAGTGAAGTGAAGCTTTTCCCGATGGTGGCCAATAATATGTTATGAATAATACTTTCCTCATAAAGAGAACTAAATCTTTTCACCAACAAATCTGATGACGCTTGCCTCACCCTTGTGTTTCTCACCCTCTTCAATATTGATAATTTCCTCTTTCAGCAAAATGGTTTTAAAACTGCAAAAGTCATTTTTTATTTCATCCAAAGAATAAAGCATATTTAAATCCTGTGGTCCACCTGAAGTTTTGCCAAACTGAT
Organism: Ignavibacteriaceae bacterium; assembly: GCA_037388405.1. Classification (GTDB taxonomy): domain Bacteria; phylum Bacteroidota; class Ignavibacteria; order Ignavibacteriales; family Ignavibacteriaceae; genus IGN2. The sequence goes on from JARRKF010000370.1 coordinate 425, forward strand.
CTTTAGAAAATAATTCAATAATTATTCTTCCGTTAACCTTAAGAGCATCAATTAATTTTCTGTTGAAGTTTTTACGATACTCAGCAGCCAGGTGCACATAAACTATAGCAACAGCATCGTAATAATTTTTTTGGGGAGAAAATTCGTTTAAGTCGTTTACCTGGTAATTAATCCTGACACCATTTTTATCTGCAAGTTGGAGAGCCTTAGATTTAGCCTGATTGCTTTGGTCAAATGCATCGACAGACCATCCACACTTTGCTGCATAAACAGCGTTTCTTCCTTCACCTTCACCGGGCAGAAGTAACCTGCCGGTAGAGCGAATATTATCAATCTGTTCCTTAAAAAATTTGTTAGGTTCAGTTCCGTAAACATATTCTTCAGATGAATATCTCTCATCCCAGAATGTAGATTTATACTTATCTGTCATCAAACTATTATTTTTAAAATTATGTTCAAATTTAGAAATAAACGTATCTATAGAGAAACTTAAACGTTCATTCCTAATAAACAAGATTATTACCCTTTCTTTCGCTGCTAAAGTTATAATTTTTATTTCAAAATTAACCACAATTATTTTAATATATTTGTTGAAGCAATTTTATTCAGGGAGAAATTAATTTGAGAAATTTAGATAGATTTATTGTAGTTGGCGACAGGGTTCTAATAAAACCTCAGGAAGAATCTTCAAGAACATCAAGTGGATTGTATCTTCCCGCAGGAGTTACCGAAAAAGAAAAAGTTCAAAGCGGATATGTTATGAAGTCAGGTCCCGGTTATGCAACGTCTACTGAAGTAGAAGATGAACCCTGGAAGGAAAGTGCTGGTAAAGTGAAATATATTCCACTTCAGGCTAAAGAAGGGGACCTTGCAATATTTTTAAGGAAAGAAGCAGTTGAAATAGAATTTGATAAAGAAAAATTTTTAATTATTCCTCAATCTGCTATTCTTTTGCTCATTAGAAACGAGGACTTTTCGGCTTAAGGTTTATTTCTTAAGGAGTTCCTGCTTCAAAACCAAACTTCCATTCAACCTTGCCTTTTTTGAATGGCTTATCTTTCTCAACAGCGACAATTTCCGGTTCAGCAGTTTCGATTGGTGACTCTGGTTCTGAATCAGAAATTAAAGAAGTAATCTCCTCAGTTACTTCAATATCTGATTCTAATTCTAAATTTTTATCCTCTTCATTAGTTTCAGTTTCTTCCATTGCAATTGTTTCTTGTTCAGTGGTATTTGGTTCTTCAACTGTCTCAGATTCTATTTCTAAATTTTGAGTCTCAATCTCTTGATTTTCAATCTTTATTTCATCCTTTTCATCGATTATTTCAGGGACTGTTTCTTCAAAGTTTTTATTAAAATTATTTTCAATGATTGTAAAATCCTCATCTTTTACTAGCTCTTGTTTTTGCTCGGTCTTTGGTATCAGTCCTCCTAATTCAAGTTCCAATAATTTTTTATTTTCTATATCCTGAAGAGCATCTTTCAAATTATTATATATCGGAAAAATTTTACCAATAGAGTTAAGTGTTAAGAAAATGCTTGAATGATCAGTTGGTTCAATGAGTACTAGATTACGGTCTTGCTTCTTCAATCTCTTGTAACCGCTGACTAAAACTCCGAGGAACGTCGAGTCCATATGATCGCAATCACTTAGGTTTACTATGATATCTTTATCGCTGTCTTTAATTACTTCTTCAAGATAATCTTTAAATTCGCTTGCTTCGTTAAGTGTGGCTCTTAATAAATTGACTTTAAAAACTATAGCAAATTTTTCATCTTTTTTAAATACCGATTTCATTAGGCTCTTTCCTTCATTTATTAAAATTTGGCTTTATATATAAGCTTCGATGTCGACTATTTCCGTCAAACCTTCAATTGGAATTTTGCATTCAATCAAACTTTTCAATAATCAGACCATTATCGGATCGGCAAAAAGTTTAATTTTATTTAGAATTAGAAGAATTTATATGTCCATATGAATTTTTTATAGTTAGAAAAAAGACTTTCCTAGTTCGAATTTAATGCTTGAGTTTTTATCATTTAAGATGTTCAATATAAAATTTAGATAAAAGATTCCGCACACTCGGCTAGTGGTGGATGGGTAGAATGACATATTGGGTATATACAATTAAATAAATAAAGAAGAGAAGTACGCTTTTCGTTTTAATGGCTTTTGACTTAAAAAACTTATAGCCAATACATAAATTCTAATTTAGAGTTGATAGTAAACATTTAAGTAATTTTATATGTACAATGTAGGTATTTATCCTACTTTGATAACACCATAAAAATTGCCAATAAGACAGAAATAGCAACAACTACTTTTGTAACACTAATAATGCTGCTTTGTTTCTCAGAAATTATTCCATCGAACTCAGAAAGATTAACAGTTGTGTTCCTGCTAGGTTGTAATTGCGTCATATGTTATCTCCTTTTAATAAAATTTTATTACTTTCAATGTTGTGAGTAAGATTGAAGAAGAGCTCTCAGCCTCCTAATCTTAAGTATAATTTCTATTTGACAACTATTCTGTATTATATATTCAAGTGTTATGCGAGAAATTATAAGTAGCTTTTTAGGCCAAATTGAAAGAAAAAGGATTGTGTTAAATTAAAATGGCGACATTCCTGTCGCCATTTTTTGTAATACGAAGTTTTTAAAGATGGTACTTTTGTAAGTGTGCTTCCCACTGAAAATTTTTATTTCAGTAGAAATAAAAAATCTTTTACACTTTTCAATTATCTTGAAATAAACATTAGTAAAGCTAAAAGTACCGAAAGTATAACAACAACTCTAGTAAAGCTGATTATAATACTTTGTTTCTCAGAAATTATTCTATCGAATTTAGAAACATCTACTGTGATATTTTTGCTAAAATTTAGCCGCATCATATATCCTTCTATTCCAAATTTTAATTAGTTATTCTATTCGTACCATGATAGAATTGTAAAACCGTTTGCTCTAAGATTTAAGCGAATCAAATCAAGCACATCCCTACTATATTTTACGTCCATTGTTCCGTTTAATGTAAATTTACAGTTTTTACCTGCTATAACAATTCCACCAATTACTTTGTTTGTACCTGTTGACGAGAACTCAATATCACTATTCTTGTAGCAAAGTATTATTCCCTGATAGGAAAAATTCCCAGCAAATTTAATATCACCATTGACTACCATTACTCCGGCACCAACATTACCATTTATTATAATAGTTTTAGTGTCGCTTGCATCAGCATTTACCAGAGTAATTTTGGGTTTAGTGAGTGTACCGAGATCTGCATCTTTTGGTATATCCTGAATGAATGTCTGATCAGCTGCATTTGACAGAAATTGAAAAATTTTTGCCCAATCTACTCCGATGTCTGTTACCCCAACACTTGGGAATCCAGTTTCTCCTGTCTCTTCATTAATTAATCCTTGAATATTTTCTGGTTTTTTCAACCCAGATAATATTTGATCTCTTTCGGTTGTATTATCAACCGCAACACCCCAAACTGCTGGTTTACCAGAACCCTTCAAAGTTCCATCGGGATTATGATCTAGACCATTGACGTTCATATCTCCAATTTCAGATGCATTAACGACTGCATCAGCAGTAATATACATTCCCCCGGGCATCGGTGGTAAATGAATCGGTTGAAGCCATGCATCTGCAACAGAAATATGTTGTACACCCTGGAATTTTGCTGTTGAAGTTACTCTAACATTTGGTAATGTACCAGCCAGGTTAACAAAGTAACTACCGTTGAAAAGAGTTTGTTCTGCAGAAGTTGTGTTTATAAGATTTGTATCTGCATAGAGCTTTTCTAGATAAATCTCAACTCCGGTATTAGCAATAACACGCGCTTGCGTCTGCTCAAACATATTTACAGTGGTAGATATATTTTCTTTTGAATTGCTATTTAGTTTCAAAATGAGAAATGCAATAATGGTTGTTAACCCAAATACAATTAATAATGAACTTTTTCCCATATTATATATTCCTTGGATTAATTGTGAATTCCCAATAGGTAAAAACAGAGTCCTGTTCTCCGGTAACAAAATTATTAACCGGTTCAGTTGGTTCAATCCATAGCTCAGTTTTTATATATTTAATTTTTGATAAAATGTTTGTTGGTGTGCTAAGACTATCCAGATAAGAAAAATTAATTTTTACTAAACCAAGGGAGGGACCTGCGATCGTGTCTGCACCATTTACTACTCTAACCAGCACAATGTCATTTTCATTAAGTGTTCCTGGTGAGTATGTTGAATCTCGCACAAAATATTCTACTGAATCAACAATACCATACCCTGATTCACCTGGTCGCTGTAAATCACCAACAAATTTGAATCTTTCCTTTTCGGCTGTTATAACTGATACTCCATTGTGATTATATCCAACCTTTCTAAAATCATAATTTAATATTTCTGCAAGGGTTTTTGCATTTTGCTGCATCTTCAATTCGTTGTCTGAAGCGAAACTTGCATTTGAAGCAAACAAGTTTAGTTTAATAATTAATAGCAGAATTATTCCACCAATGAATGTTGAACCTATTATGTCTAAAATTGTACTCATACTTTTTAATTTTTTGAATGTAATGAAAAAATAAATTTCATATAAAGAGGATTACTCATATACTTGCTAGTGACTTCTACAGTAACCTTTTTAT
>JARRKF010000371.1:0-5273 GCA_037388405.1 Ignavibacteriaceae bacterium
ATCTGAGAAAATATTTCCCTGCTTTAAAAATTCATTGTCAGCTTCCAATGCATCCATTGCTTCGGCAAGACTCCTCGGCAAGAAATGAATTTGATCAACTGAATCATCTTCCAGAAAGTTTTTATCGTAAGGACCGAATCCCTCCTTTACTGGATCAATCTTTTTTGCAATTCCATCAATCCCAGCAAGAATAATTGCAATCATACCAAAGTACGGATTCATAGTTGCATCAGGTGGGCGATACTCAATTCTAGTCTCATCAGGATTTATAACATATTTAGGTATTCTAACAGCCGATGCTCTGTTACCTTGTCCAAATGTTAGAGCAACAGGTGCCTCAAAACCAGGAACGAGTCTTTTGTAAGAATTAGTGCTTGGATTTGTAAATGCAGATATTGCTGGCGCATGCTTTAATAAACCACCAATAAAATATTTTCCAGGTTCACTAAGATTCGCATACGCACCTTTTTTATAAAAAATATTCTTTCCTTTCTTCGTTAAATAAAGATGAAGGTGCAAACCATTACCAGCTTGCTGATACATTGGTTTTGGCATTAAAGTGATGTGTAAACCATGTTTCTCAGCAAAGTTGAACAGAATGTACTTAGTTGTTACAATGTTATCTCCGGAAGTTAGAAGATCAGAAAAGTACGTTTCGATTTCCTGCTGGCCTCTTTCACCAACTTCGTGATGATGATATTTTACTTTCACTCCCTGCTGAATTAATAGTTTTGTGAGTTGATCTCTGAAATCATCATATTCATCAAATGGATTTGCAGCATGATATGCTTTCTTATAAAACTCTTCGACATGCTCAACTTTGTAATATGAGGTTGAAGTTCTTGTATCATATTCAACATTAGAGAAAATATAAAATTCAAACTCCGGTCCCCACCACGATTTATCCGCACCAGTTACTTTTTTCAATAGCGACTCTGCTTTCTTAGCGAGGTATCTGCCGTCCTGGTTGAAAGGAGAACGTTTTTCATCTGTTAAAACTATATGAGAGAAAAAACTTAAAGTAGGCTCCTCACGGAATGGATCAATTGTAGCTGTATTTAAATCAGGCATTAAAATCATATCGCTGTTCTCCACCTTCCTGAAGCCATAGCTTGAGCCATCGAATCCAACACCTTCTTCAACTATTTTCTTAAGAGTATCTTTATATACAGGAAGTGATATGTGATGCAATCTTCCCACAAGATCCAAAGCTTTTAAATCAATTACTTGAATTTTATTCTTCTTTATTAGTTCTTCGCATTTTTTGAAAGTATTGTTTGGCATAATATCCTCTGAAGAAATCATTAATAAAAAGATTCCGGCTTTCGCCGGAATGACAATTACAAATTCAAACTATTCTCCGAAATTAACCGCACTAATTCCCGGATAAATCGCAGTTGTATCAAGTTCCTCTTCAATTCTTAATAACTGATTGTATTTTGCAATCCTATCTGTTCTTGAAGCCGAACCAGTTTTTATTTGTCCTGCATTTGTTGCCACTGCAATATCAGCAATAGTTGTATCTTCAGTCTCACCTGAACGGTGACTGATTACGTTTGTGTAACCTGCAGTTTTTGCCATTTCAATTGCATCAAGAGTTTCTGTCAATGTTCCAATCTGGTTTACCTTAATGAGAATTGAATTTGCTATTCCTTCCTCTATACCTCTGATGAGTCTTTTTGTATTTGTAACAAACAAGTCATCACCTACAAGTTGTATTTTATCTCCAATTTTTTCCGTAAGCATTTTCCAGCCGTCCCAATCATCTTCAGCAAGTCCATCTTCCAAAGAAATAATAGGATATTTATTAGCCCAATCAGCCCAGTAGTCAACCATTTTTTCTATTGGAATTTCTTTATTCGGATCTGATTTGAAAAGATGATATGCATTTTTTTCTTTTAAGAAAAATTCACTCGCTGCAGGATCAAGAGCTATAAAAATTTCCTGCCCGATTTTGTATCCTGTTTTCTGAACAGCTTCAAGAATCACTTCAATAGCTTCTTCATTTGAACGAAGACTTGGAGCAAAACCTCCTTCATCACCTACTGCGGTGTTGAGTCCTTTTTTTGACAAAACAGATTTAAGTGAGTAAAAAGTCTCTGCGCCCATCCTCAAAGCATCTGCAAAATTCGGTGCACCAACCGGCATAATCATAAATTCCTGGAAGTCGACGTTATTATCTGCATGCTTTCCGCCATTTAAAATATTCATCATCGGGACAGGGAGTGTTCTTGCATTCGTCCCACCAATATATCTGTAAAGTGGAAGATCTAGTGTTTGTGCAGTAGCTTTTGCACAAGCAAGCGAGACACCAAGTATTGCATTGGCACCTAAATTTGATTTGTTTTCAGTTCCATCCAGATTAATTAGAAGCTGGTCAATTGCAACCTGGTCGGCAGCATCAAGTTCAATTATCTGATCTGCTATTTTTTCATTTACATTTTCAACTGCCTTAAGAACTCCTTTACCATTATAACGCGCTTTGTCACCGTCTCTCAGTTCAACTGCTTCATGTTCACCCGTTGAAGCACCGCTTGGCACGGCAGCTCTTCCAATAACTCCGCTTTCAAGCATAACTTCAACTTCAATAGTCGGATTACCTCTTGAATCAAGTATTTCTCTTGCTAATACATCTACAATTGTCGTCATTTTATTCTCCGGTTAGATTTCAAAAATTTTCAAAATTTGTGAATAGAGCCGAAACAAGAGGAATTAGTAAAACGAAAGGAATAAAGTTATTCCTATCTTCAATTAACTCATAAAGATCAGATAAATATCTTCATCCATCCATCATAAAAATATTGTTAGTTGAATAGTTTAATATATCTTTCACCTCCAAATTATTTTATTTTTTGTAGATGAAAGAGAAATACGGATTCAAAGCTTACCTTGCTTGGGCCACTATTTGCATTGTTTGGGGAACAACATATCTTGCCATAAGAATTGGTGTTTCAGAGCTCCCTCCAATGTTGTTTGCAGGATTAAGATGGATAACTGCAGGAGTGATGTTAACCATCCTTTTAAATTTAAGAGGGTATACTTTCCCTAAATTTCAGGAGCTAAAACATCTAGCAATTGTAGGAATATCTTTAATAGGTATTGCCAACGGTTTAGTTGTTGTTGCTGAGCAATGGCTTCCAAGTGGCTTGACTGCACTTATTTTAAGCACTCTTCCCTTCTGGGTTGTGGGATTGGAATCGTTTTTGCCGAAAGGTCCTAAACTAAATTGGTTCATAGTTGCCGGATTACTACTTGGTACAGTAGGAGTGATTTTAATTTTTGCTGAAGATTTAAGTATCTCGTTGGATTTTAATATTTTCCTTGGGGCTATATGTTTACTTGGCGCTGTAATCTCGTGGGCAAACCATTTTAGGATTTATATTGGGTGAACAAAATAGTTTTCAGCTTACACAGAATGGTTTTCTCGCTTTAGGTTACCTGATTATTTTCGGTTCAATTTTAGGATATGCATCTTACATTTATTCAGTTTCCAACCTTCCGCTTTCACTAGTTTCAACTTATGCTTATATAAATCCCGTTATCGCATTGGTGCTTGGATGGTACTTTCTTGATGAACCTTTAACCCACACAGTTTTCATAGCAGCTGGTTTAATTCTAATAGGAGTTTCGCTTGTAAAACGGGGAAGCTCAATTGCCATAAGAAAATTAAGTGTTACGACAAGTCAAAGCAGTTAGTACTTCTTAGCTCTGTATCCTTTCAATTTATTTTTCATCTAATTTATAAAAAGAAATAATTTTATAAATAAAAATGAATGCTCAAAAGATATTATTTGCAGCAAAAAGGGATAAATACTACATCATCAATAAAGAAGAGTTAGAAAAACTTTTATCAGAATCAGAAACCATTATTGAAAAAGATACACACATCTCTGATAAAATCCGCTTACTTAAGTTAGATGACGATTTGATAATTCAAGAAAAAACAACTAAAGACGAATTATTGATTAGGTCAGTCAAATCCAAAAAGGAAGCGGAAGAATTAATTAAAGCTAGATTAGAAATTTATGATAAAATGTGGGATGGATGCGGCTGTAAAGTAGATTATTATGAGTAGTGTTAATGAGCTTATTTTATTCTACTTCATATTTTCAAGTTCAGCCGCTGAAAGATTAAAATCTTCAGGTGACACCTGGTAGAATGCACTCAGCTGATGAATCGTTTTTTGCAATTCTTTGCATTCCGGAATTAGTGAAGACCTTATCTTAAACTCAGCCGGCATTTTTAGTACAAGGTTATCATAAAGATCTTCAATTTCATCCTGTGCAATTTGCAGCGATAGACCTATGCTGTCATAAATTTCCTGCCTCTTATCGCTTAATCCTTTAAATGCAATCAGATGCTCAATAATAACATCTGAAAATAATTTTAAAGTTCTGCAAATTATTTCCGGTTCGAATCCCTCTGCAAACTTTATTACTGCAATATCCTCGATATATTTAAGAAGCAGACTCCTATCGCTGCTTCGTACCGTTGCAAGAAGCAAGTGATAAATTGCACTTATATAACACTGCAATTCATTTAAAGGTAATCGTTTGTACTGAGAGAATTTCCCGCCAGGATTCTCATCGATAATTATTTCATTCAGCTTTGTGAGAATAACTTCCTTCTGTTCGATCAGCTTTTCATAGATAATCAGATTAATTCTGCTCGCAATTCTCTTAAGAGTCGCTTCATTTTTTAAACGCCAGGCATCAGGATGCCTTTTCATTTTCTCCAGAAGAAACAATAATCTTCTTGTTAAATGATATCTTGGTGTTGGATGCCATTCAAGTGCCGCCTGAGTATATGTTGAGCTAACAACTAATTTCTTATCAATATATTTAATCATCCAGAATCTCTCAATTGGATTATCGCAAGTGAGTCTTAAAATTTGAAATGCTTTTCTTACAGCCAGCGCCGGATATGTAAGATACTTCGGAAGGAAAATTGGTTTTACTGCTCTGCCGAAAAAGTAATGAGTGGAAACCTCAAATATTTCTTTATGTGATGTTGAACCATCGGGACTTGCGTTATATATATCAAAGTCAGGGAGTTTATCTGACTTTTCAATAATAGTTTTTAGAAGGATGCATAAATCACGTATATGAATGTATGGAACAGCAGAAAGCCCCTTCCCTGCAATAATTTTTGAATCTAGTTTTTTTGTTAACCATCTTGATAAGAATTTATAGAGTGGCGCATATTCACACCAGTCACTAAAGACAGCTGCACTTCGGATTATTGAACAAGGAAAATTTTGCGAATACTTTTTA
>JARRKF010000372.1:0-2690 GCA_037388405.1 Ignavibacteriaceae bacterium
CCTCTGACAAGAAATGAAAAATTTATCAATGTTAAGTGTCCAAAGTGTAGTGGGACTGCGAAAAGAGATCCTGACACAATGGATACATTTGTTGATTCATCGTGGTATTACTTCAGATTTCTCAATCCACATTATTCCGAAGGAATTTTTGATGAATCAATCGCTGATAATTGGGTGCCGGTTGATATGTACGTTGGTGGTGCTGAGCATGCAACCATGCATCTTCTGTATGCAAGATTCATTCACAAATTTTTAAGAGATTTGAAATTTGCAAAAGGCGCTGAGCCATTTCAGACACTTGTTCACCAGGGAACAATTACGAATTCCGGTGCAAAGATGTCGAAATCTCGTGGCAACGTAGTTAATCCTGATACTTTCACATCCAAATATGGTTCTGATGTATTTAGACTTTACCTGATGTTTATGGGTCCGTACGATATGGGTGGTGACTGGAGTGATAAAGGAATCACCGGCACTGATCGCTTTGTGAATCGTGTTTATGATTTGTTCAATGAATACAAAGATCTGCAGAATCAAGTATCAGCAAATGAAAAATACGATTTGAATTCTCTTCCTGATCCAGACAAATTTGTTTATCGAAAAATAAACCAGACACTGAATAAAGTCGGAGAAGAAATAAATCACTTCCGATTTAATACAGCAATTGCAGCCTTAATGGAACTTTTAAATAATTTCAAGGATTTATCAACTTGCTCAAAAGAAATTCAGCTATTTGCATTACATAGATTCGCAGCGATGCTTTCACCTCTCGCACCTCATCTTGGAGAAGAATGCTGGAATCTGTTGGGTAACTCGTCATCAATTTTTGAGAAACCATTCTGGTATCAAGTTGATGAATCAGCTTTAATTGAAGATACTGTTAGTATAGCAGTTCAGGTCAATGGGAAAGTAAGAGCAACTCTGGAAGTTCCGATCGATAGTGAGCAGGATGCTGTGAAGGATTTAATCTTCAGTTATGAAAAAATAAAAAAACATACGGCTGAGAGAACAATAGTTAAAGAAATTTACGTAAAGAATAAGATTTATAACATAGTAGTAAAGTAAAATTCTTCTGGTATGAATAAAGAAATATTAGAAAAACTTAAAGTCGAAATTGAAAAAGCAGCAAGAGAGCTTCTCGGAGATAGACTCACTAAAGTAATTTTGTATGGATCTTATGCACGTGGTGATTTTGATGAGGAATCTGATATTGATTTTGCGTTGATGTCTAAATTGACTGAATCAGAAATTCCAGCATATAATGATCCTATAGGTGAAATAACAAGTAAGCTTTCCAGAAAGTATGGAATTTTGATTACCCTGATTATTATCAGTTCGGATTCATTTAATAGATACAAAGATGTTATGCCCTTCTATATGAATCTTGTGAAAGAAGGTGATATATTTTATGGATAACGCATCCGCAGAATTATCACAATACCGTATTAGTAAAGCTGCAGAAGAATTAGAAATTGCAAAGAAATTATTTGCGGAGAATTATTTCGCTAAATCACTTAACAGCTCATATTATTCCATGTTTCATGCGATCCGTGCTTTACTTGCTTTTGAAAAAGTGGATAGCAAAAAGCACGTTGGTTTAATCAATTTCTTCAACAATCTCTATATAAAAACGAATAAAATACCAGAGCAGTATTTTACTTACATAAGTAAAGCATTTAATATCAGAATGCAATCAGATTACAAAGATTTTTATGTAGCTACCAAACAGGATGCTGAAGGACAAATTCAAAATGCAGAAAAGTTTCTGGAAATGGTTAAAGATTATTTGAATAAAAATCTGGGAAATTAATGCTAGACATAAAATTCATACGAGAAAATCCTGAAATCGTAAAACAAGGTATTAAAAATAAAAACGAGAAAGATCGTGTCGATGAGATTCTCTCACTTGATGAGAAGAGACGAAAAATAATTTCTGAAGCCGAAGAACTGAAAGCGAAGAAGAACCAGGTTTCAGCAAAAATACCGCAAATGAAAAAAGCAGGTGAAGACACAACTCAAGTCTTTGCTGAGATGAAAACTGTTTCCGATAAAATTTCTGAGTTCGATAATAATTTAAAAAATATCGAGAACGAACTAAATGATATTTTAATGTTCATTCCTAACCTTCCACATTCTTCTGTTCCTATTGGCAAAAATGCAGAACAAAATGTCGAACTAAGAAAATGGAATCCGGATGAATTTAAATTCGAAAAGAGTGATAAAACACATGACCATATTGAACTTGGAAAAAATCTACATATTCTTGACTTTGAAAGAGGTGCCAAAGTATCTGGTTCTGGTTTTCCTGTTTATGTTGGCAAAGGTGCAACACTTGAAAGAGCACTGATTAATTTTATGCTTGACTACCATTTAGCAAATCATAAATACAAAGAAGTGTTCCCACCATTTCTTGTAAACAAAGAATCTATGCTGGGAACCGGTCAGCTGCCGAAAATGGAAGAAGATATGTATGCAATTGAAAAAGATGGATTGTACCCTGTTCCAACAGCGGAAGTACCTATTACAAATCTTCATCGTGATGAGATGCTTGCTGAAAAAGATTTGCCAATAAGATATGTTGGCTATTCAGCTTGTTTCCGCAGAGAAGCTGGTTCATACGGAAAAGAATCAAAAGGATTTCTACGCGTTCATCAATTCAACAAAGTTGAAATGGTAAAAATTGTAAAACC
>JARRKF010000373.1:0-2683 GCA_037388405.1 Ignavibacteriaceae bacterium
TTTAGTATAATTGATACATCAGATGTCAATTTATTTAATAATCAACCAAAATATTTTATAACGTTCTGTTATGCCTACCAGCGATTTACTTTTGAAGAGGAGAATCATAGTCTTGCCAACAAATTTCTTCTTAGTAACGAATCTGCAATTAGTGTGTTTGCACCCGTTGGATACGTTTTTTCAAACACCCAACACTTATTGTTAGCTGAAATTATAAATAATCTATTTGGGGTTGAGAGAAGAACTCTGGGCAATGCCCTTAATGAGAGTAAAAATAACCTTACCAATTCCTATACGATTAGAGTATTAAATTTATGGGGCGACCCTTCAAAATACCCCAAGTATGATATAACGGCAGGATCAATACCAGAAGAAGTTCTTCCCTCCAACTTTGTGCTTTACCAAAACTATCCTAACCCATTCAATCCAGCAACAACAATAAAGTTTGCTTTACCATTTAGTAGTAATGTAAAGTTAAATGTTTATAACGCACTCGGTCAGCTGGTTGAGACGTTAGTTAATAAAGAAATGGAATCAGGCTATCACGAAGTTAACTTCGATGGATCAGGTTTAGCAAGCGGTGTTTACTTATATCAATTACAGACTGACAATAAAGTTTTTATTAAGAAAATGCTTTTGCTCAAATAATAAGAGTTGAAACTGAAACAGTAGGGGTATGTCGTTGACTTACTCATTTCTATTAAACAGTGGTTTCAAGACCCTCTTCAAATTACCCGAAGAGGGTTTTTGTTTATAACTATTTATTTTAGTAAACGTGGTAATTAATAGTGTTCATCTTTTGAACGAATAAAAAACCTGGCGCGTTCTAAGATTAAACTTTTATAAATATGGAATCGATTTCACTTTTCCCCTTTCAGGAATATTGGGGATTTTATTTAGGATTTACACTTTTTGTCTTTGCACTGCTTGCTCTAGATTTGGGAGTCTTTCACAGAGAGGCGCACGAAGTAAGCTTTAAAGAATCTTTAATCTGGAGTATTGTCTGGGTTTCATTGGCGCTCATTTTCAACCTTCTGTTTTATAAGTACGCACAATGGAAATTTTCTGAAGACTTGCAACTATTGGCCTTTCCCGGTTTTGATCCTGATGTTGCTGCAAAACAGTCTGCACTGGAATTTCTTACAGGATACATTATAGAAAAATCTTTAGCGGTAGATAACATCTTTGTCTTTGTGGTTGTGTTTTCTTTTTTTGCTATTCCCGCCAAATACCAGCACAGAGTTCTTTTCCTCGGAATAATAGGCGCATTAATATTCAGAATTATTTTTATAGCATTAGGAGCTATACTTCTTCAATATCAGTTTATAGTAATAATCTTCGGAATATTTTTAATACTTACCGGATTTAAAATTCTTTTCGCTCCCGAAAAACCGATCGATCCGGAAAAGAATCCTGTCATAAAACTATTTAGAAAATTCTTTAAAGTTACTCCGAACATTGAGGGTCAGAAATTCTTTATTAAGAAAGAAGGAATTTTATACGCTACACCATTATTTATTGCTCTGCTTTTTATTGAAGTCTCGGACATAATTTTTGCCGTTGATTCTGTGCCTGCCATTTTTGCCATTACTAAAGAGCCGCTTATTGTTTTTACATCTAATGTCTTTGCTATACTCGGTTTAAGAGCAATGTATTTTATGCTGGCTGGTGTTGTGAACAAGTTTAAATATCTTAAGTATGGTCTTGGTCTGGTTTTAGTTTTTGTTGGATTAAAGATGTCCTGGTTAAATGAAGCTTTCGGAGGAAAGTTCCCGATCACATTGTCGCTGCTGATAATAGTATTAATTATAGGGAGTTCAATTGTTTATTCCATTGTTAAATTAAAAACAGAGAAGATATAAGTTGTAGATTTGAACAATAAAATTATTGGGGTGGTTAGTTCTCGATCAATTCAATAAAAATATTATAAATAGAATCCCAACAACTCCCCACGCAACCTTACCCACATATTTCGGTGATTTCATTTTCGTCCATCCCCAAAGTTTTGCAACAAGTATCATCACCAACATAAGAATTAATGTTGCTGCAATACTTTCTAACAGACTCAATGTTGGACCGATTAGTATTGCAAAACTTTTTCTGTTCCAGAACATTCCGTAAATAACAATCAAGTGAAGCCAATAGATTAAAAGCGATTCACGGCTTGCATCCAGCACAAAAGATTTTCTGACCGTTTGCCATTTATTATAATACCAGCAAAGTGATGCAAACACAAAAATGTAACCCAATCGTTCGATGAAAAAAACGGGATTAGGAATAATTGATGTTAAGTACGCAGGAAATAATCCCGAATAGAAAAAGTGTCCAAAGAGCAGCATTACCAAACCAGTGATTGCAGTTCCGTTAATAAATTTTTCTTCTTTTTGTTTCCCAACAAAATTGAGAAAATATTTGGCAAAGACTGCACCCGCGAGAATAAAATTAATCCACGGGAATACGGGAAAGAGAGAATCGTTCAATCTGTTAAAGTAGTTTGCAATTAATGGATGAAAGTAGTTTGAAAAATCTGTTTTCCAGAAAATTGGAGAAATCACCATTACAATAATTAATAAAGCTATTATGGAGTAAAGATAAACTTTGTCTGAACGTATGATTAGTCTTAAAGCAAAAAGAACTAAAAGTCCGGCACCGATACATTGAAGCACGTCCACAGCATAAAAGC
>JARRKF010000374.1:0-2681 GCA_037388405.1 Ignavibacteriaceae bacterium
TTTCTAAGGAAATAAAATGAAGGAAAAAAATTATAGCCAATAAACTCGTAAAGATCAACGAATCTAAATGCTCTTATTGAATTACTTTCGTTACTTTTAGCGAGTATGAGAGCATACCCCTTTTCATTTGATCATCGGATTAATTATCCGATTTACTAATACCTAATTTTTTTATTTTATATCGAATAGTGGGTTCGGAAATTTTCAATTTGAGGGCGGCTTTTGATTGATTCCAATCGCACTCTATTAATGCTTTTCGTATCAACTTATTTTCATAATCTGTTAAATTTTTTTCCAGAGAATTACCCGGATTTTCCTTGGGAGAAATTGCTTCAATTTTTTGCCACTCCTGCTGGAATTCTGCCGGTAAAAGATTAGCATCTAATGTTTTTATTTCAGGTGGCGCTAATGTTACCAACCTTTCAACAAAATTATCTAGTTCACGGATGTTTCCAGACCAGGTATGACTTTTAATGAATTCCAATAAACCCTCATGAAACATTTCAGCCTGTTTCTTTTGCTGGTGAGAATATTTTTTAAGAAAATGATTAGCTAACAATGGAATATCTTCCCTGCGCTCATCTAATGTTGGAACAGAAATGGGATAAACATAAAGTCTGTAAAATAAATCTTCACGAAATTTTTTCTGCTCAACAATATTCTTAAGTTTTATACTGGATGCAGCGATAATCCTCACATCGACTTTACGTATTTCATTACTACCAACGGGACGAAATTCACCCTCCTGAAGCACGCGTAGCAATTTAGACTGAACTTCCAAAGGCAAATTATTAATCTCGTCCATAAATAAAGTGCCTCCATTGGCTTCTTCAATCAACCCTTTCCTGGAAAAATTTGCACCGGTAAATGCTCCTTTTATATGACCAAAGAGTTCGCTCTCAATTAAGTTTTTAGGAATAGCACCACAATCAATAGTTATAAATTTTTTATCATTTCTTAAACTATTTTTATGAATTGCTTTTGCAATAAGCTCTTTGCCAGTCCCGCTTCTGCCTTCTAACAAAACACGAACATCGGAACGGACTGCCGATTCGATTGTATGCAATAACTGAATAAATTTTTCGCTTTTACCTAACAAGCCATAGGTTTCATACTTTTGCGTAAGGATAGCGTCAGGGAACGGTGCAACAAAATATGGCTGTAATTTATTGACATCTCTTAGATATGGTGATACTATATCAGTAAACTTATTAACAAATGAAAAATCATCCTCTGTGAATTTAACTTCATCAGCTTTACTCAATAATAATAATGTGCCTATTACAATATCCTCAACTGAAAATGGAACACACATAACCGATTTAAGTTGAACATCTTTAAATAAATTTTGGTTGAATCGTGAATCATCTTTTATATTTTGGGATACAAAACCATATTTGTGGTCGATAACCCAGCCGCTGAAATATGTGTGTATAAATCGATACTGTTCATCAGTATTTTCTTCCCCTTCTTTGTACAATGTTTTAATAGTTTCCCGGGTTCTTGGATTTACCATCATAATTAATGCTGTTTCTGCATTCAACAGGCTTGATATTTTTTGCGTTATTAAACGTAGAATTTCATCAAAATCATTTTGCTTTGCAAGTATTGAAGCTAATTCAATTAATGATTCTAATTTTAAATTGTTCATAATAGAAATTTGTTAGTTACACAATTTTTTTAGGTGTAGTAACAACAATTTTATCCTGATGTTAAATTCGCTAATCTACTTTTGGCATCTATATACTCAGGTAAATCTTTATCGGCATCCTTATAAATTCTTAGAAATTTCTTATACTCAAAAATTGCTTTTTCATTCCACCCCTTTAATTCGTACAGCTTAGCTAACCGATAGTGATATTTAGGATGGATCAAATGAAATCCCCTAATTTCAAAGTTATTTGAAGTTAGTTTTTGGTATACACCAATAGCTTTATCCAGTTCCCCTTTTTTAATATATATTTGTGCAAGACCATCTTGAACAAGAGGATCGATAAATAAAAAAGTCATGCCCCAACTATGAAAACTCCAGGAAGGTAACTTAACGGAAGGTCTGGCGCTCAAAATTTCTTCCGCTTTGTTCAAAGAATCTTCCTTAATAAGAACCTTACTATACAGTAAATCATAATATGAATTTATATTATTAGTGAAATCCGGATGTATTCTATATGGAATGGATTTCATCTTATCTAAATAATTTCTTACTGAATTAATCTTTCCCATTTCTAAATCTGTTATGCCAAAATAAAAATACTTCATAGCTGTTAAAAATGTAGAATCATACATATGTAGATAATTGTAGTTGAAAAAACTATTAAAATATTTCTGGCTTTGTTCATATTTACCTCTGTCATAATAAATCCATCCTCTCAACCAATCGGCTCTGGCTATCCATATAACTTCTGTTTGACCCGGTTTTCCTAACATTTTTTCAAGTGTATCGAATGATTTATTTATCTGACCTGTCCAGTAATGTTGATAACTTCTCCACCAAATTGCTGCAAAGTTCAAAGATGGTGATTTCATCAAGTTTAGAATTTTATCTTCCCATCTAAGAGCTTCTGAATAATCTTCTTTTAATGCATAAAGTGTACATATTATTCCAATTCCAAAGGTTTCATCAATTTTCAATACCTTTTTTAATTGATCAATAGCCTGATCAATTTTACCCATTCTGAAAT
>JARRKF010000375.1:0-2680 GCA_037388405.1 Ignavibacteriaceae bacterium
TTCAGATTCATTATTGTGAAGCCAAGAGAGGTTTTATCTGAAAAATCATAAATACCACGCGCACCGAGAAGTGTTTTTGATGCAAGCTGGAAGAGATCATTCTGTTCGTAAGTAATTTTTAGATCTGCGCCGGGAACTAATGCAGCATCATTTCTAACTGTAAGTTGTCCGATATTGTAATCAACTGTGTAATCCACACCTTCTCTTAACTCACGTCCATTAAGGACAACTCTAACTGAGTTTTCAACAACATTAAAACCAAGTTGATATATTGCAGAACTTTCACCTGTATTTTTTCCGGAAAGAACCCATTTATCAGGTCCTTTATCCTGCCGTGCAAATGTTTTGGTTGTGTCGTAAACTGATTGATAAGCTTTCTCCTGTAGTGCTGTGGGAATATCTCTACCAAATGGTTCAAGTGTAGGAAAAACTATTTCACCGGTTTCTGGAAAGATAGTAATACCAGGTCGCCAATCGAAAATATTATCCGGATTTGGGCTGCCTCCGGACCCTTGTTTATCAAGTCCAAAAGCCTGAATTAACCTTTGGTTTGGTAGCTCAGGTAATTCTTCGGTTGGGTCCTGACCAACAACTTCGTAAAGAATTTTAAATTCAAATCCATCCTGCTTTACGTTTCTTGCACCTGTAGGATAGATATTTTTTAGTTTCAACCTCCACGCAGTTACAAATTTGGGCTGTAAATTTTTTGGCTTCACAAGTTTCAGAACAATGAATGTATCAGCCTGAGTGAGCGTGTTTGTAAACTGTCCATAAGTAACATCATTTGGACCTCTTTTAAATGAAACACCTATTATATCCTGATCATTTAATGCGGTCTTAAAAGAAATGTAACCGGTTTCCGGATGCAGAGTATAATCAACCCCGGGATCCAATAACAGAAATCTTCCGGTTTCTGATCTTCCCGCTATAGGATTCTCGAGAGGTTTTGTAAGAGTAGTATCATAAGTTTGTCCGGGTGCAATCGGGGGTAAATCAATAAAACAATTTGCATATCTTATTTTTGATTGGTCAGCAACTATCTGGTTGATAGATTTCCAAACTTCTATTTCATTAACCTGATAATCATTGTTAACTTCGGATGGAATTTTGTTGTAGTAGTTTTCAAATAAATTAAGAACTCTATCAGCATAAACTGAATCAATAAAATAATGATTCTCAGAGTAGTCATAAGCTCTTATTGCAAAATCCTGAGAAGTCGAACCGCCTGAAACCGCAACCTCTTTAGTTTCACCTTTTTTCTGGCTGGCAAGAGTTGTAAGTCTGAACGGTCCCATTTTAAATTGTGCTTTAACACCGAAGAGAGCTTCTGCACCACCAATTAGAGAAGGTGTTTGCATCGATACGTTTCCGGCTTCAATGCTCTGTATTATTTCATCTTCGTAACCTGTGTATTTTATTTTTAACTGGTTTTCATATTCAAACGTTCTTTCAGTATTCCAGTCAGCACTAATATTAAGCTTATCACCAATTGTTCCGTTTACGTTTATTTGAACCTGCTGCTTAAAGTCTGGTTCATTTCGTGTGTTTCCTAGTCGTGAAGCAGTAACACCTTCGGTTGTTTCGTTTCTCCACGCACCGTGAATCTGTACCGAGCCGCCGATTTTAAGACTGATCTTCGGTTCACCAAAAATACTTAATACACCTACGCTGGGAAGAGGAATTTCAAAATCAGTGAAACTGGTAATTAGTTCTCCAAGCCCGACTTTACCTGTTTTAAGTTCATAAGTGCGCGCAAGCTTTTCCCATTCTTCTCTTTCATTCAAAGCTATTTTTAAATTGATGTAATCTTCCAGAGGCATTCGCAATGCAAGCTTTGGTTCCTGGTTTCCAACCATTTCTCTTACTTCAACATATTTGCCGGTTGAATCAATTTTAACTGTTCTTTTTCGGAAAGTCGGTGATGGCTGAGCAAAAAACTTTGAAAGATTCTTCTCAGTTAATTCAACGTAAGGTTTTTCTTCTCTTTCATATTTAAATTGCTCAAGTCTTGCAGTGGAATCAATTTCCCGCCAATCAATTTTTACTGTATCCTCTGCTGCAAGAGTATCTGTTTTTGAAATTGTGGAATCGAGAGAGGTAAATGAGGAATCTGATTTAATTAATGTTGAATCTAAAAATTTATTTTCACCTGAGTCTGATGGAGGAATTTCAAATTCGTTACCAATTTCATTTGGTGACTGCTGAAGAATCATATCTGCCGGAAGTCGAAGAGAGCTAATTTCGTCTTTATGCTCACCAAACTTTAAATTAAAATCTTTCTTATCATCATTTTTAAGATTTTGAAGGTAATCTTCTGCAATGGTTTTGAAGCATGCGTCAAGCCACATTTTTTGGTTTAGCTGAGGTTCCTGAGGCGAGCGGAATCCGAGATTAATCCCTGCGAAAAATACAATTAAAAAAAGCAAAGCAATCCGCAGTATCTCTTTAGCCAGATTTACGACCTTGTGTCCGATGAATTTCCCTTAAGGATATTTCAATGATTGAGCAGTAAACTAATAGTAGAAATTAATCTATAGAGAATCCTTTCATTATTTTTGGCCGAAAATTTAGCTAATAAGCTTAAAATCTTCAACTGAAATTTATGCCAAACAACGAAAATTGCAAGGAAAATTTAAATCCTATTTAATTTATTTCTGAGGTAAAATTTTGGCACTCACAC
>JARRKF010000376.1:0-2679 GCA_037388405.1 Ignavibacteriaceae bacterium
AAGAGAAGGGGAATGAATTTTGGTGGGAGGTGAGTGAGTAAAATTATTTTTTTGTGAAATGAAAATTGAAAAAAGTTTTTAAATAATTTCTTATTAAGATTGAATATAGTTTAGGTAGCAAAATGGTAGCAAAAAGTAGTTTTGACTAGCTCTATCTGGACCAGTCACCCTTTGAATTCTGCAAATAAATGCAATATTTAAAGAAAAATTTCTATCATTTTTGCCTGTCACGCAGGAGGTCGCGAGTTCGAGTCTCGTCGGCCCCGCTTAAAAGAATGCCTCCACTACGGAGGTTTTTTATTATTTAAAAGTTATATTTTATAATTTCCTCTTATCCTTCCTTAACCAAGTTCATGAGAAATCGAATATCTCCATTGCTGAGATTTTATATTTTATAATAGAAATGAACAAATTCTTAAACTGACAATTTTGTCGTTAGTTTAAATGTTTAAAGAAATTGAAATCAAATGAAAACTGTACTCATATAGTGTGTTGTATAATTGAAAAAGAAGAGCGAGATTATTTGTAAATTATCTGATATAATTTTTCAGAATTTACAAAATCCCAAAATGGAGAATTAATATGAGTTACATTTCTACTAAGAGGGGAAAAAATAATCTGACATTATTAAATATTTATCTGATTATTTTTTTCCTCATTTCATCTAATTTAATTTTTTCTCAGACCAACGAACCGCAAAAACATAAATCACCTGATCCTAGATTGCATCATGAAGTTAAAGATGATGACTATGTTCCTGTTGACAGAGAAAGTCAGGGAAGATCACCTGCATATAATTATACAATGAGTACAATTACCACTACTCAGGTAAACGTTGATGCAAATGGTCAAAACATTGTTGGCGACGCAGCAAATGAACCTTCAATTGCCGTTGATCCTACTAATCGAAATAGAATTGCGATTGGCTGGAGACAGTTTAACACGATCAACAGTAGTTTTAGGCAAGCTGGCTATGCGTATACTACAGATGGTGGACAAACGTGGACATTTCCCGGTGTAATAGAACCTGGCATATTCCGCTCCGATCCAGTCCTCGATGCCGATGTTGATGGAAATTTTTATTATAACAGTCTTACAAATGATCCAGATTTTTATTGTAAAGTTTTTAAATCGAGTACCGGTGGTTCATCCTGGGGAACCGGAGTTGACGCAAAAGGAGGAGATAAGCAATGGATGACGATAGACAAAACCGATGGACCTGGGAATGGACATATTTATGCTTTTTGGACTAGCTTCTACAGCACTTGTTATCCAGGATTTTTTACGCGCTCTACAAATGCAGGTTCGAGTTTTGAAAATTGTATTACAATCCCGAATGATCCTTCCTGGGGTACACTTGCTGTAGGTCCTAATGGTGACTTATACGTTGGTGGAACAGACGGTTACAGTTATGATTTTTTAGTAGCTAAATCTACTAATGCACAAATCTCTGGTCAAACGGTAACTTGGAACTCATTTACCACAGTGGACCTGGATGGTTCAATAACTTATGGTATCAATCCTAATCCTGGTGGTTTGGGTGGGCAAACATCAATTGCAACTGATACTTCCGGCGGTCCATATAACGGCTACGTTTATTTATTATGTTCCGTCGAAAGAAATTCTAATTCAGATCCTTGTGATGTAATGTTTGCACGTAGCACAAACGGAGGTACTAGCTGGAGTACGCCAGTTAGAGTTAATGATGATGCCGGTTCTTCAGCTTATCAATGGTTTGGTACAATGTCAGTGGCTCCGACTGGACGTATCGATGCAATTTGGCTTGATACACGTGATCATCTCGGAACAAATCTTTCAGCACTCTATTATTCAAATTCAACAGATGCAGGTATTACATGGTCTGCAAATGAAAGACTGTCTGATTATTTTGATCCTCATCTCGGATGGCCGCAGCAAAATAAAATGGGTGATTATTACCATATGGTTTCTGATAGCAATGGTGCTTCGTTAGCATGGGCAGCCACTTTTAATAATGAACAGGATGTTTATTATAGTCATATCTTAACTGGAATTGTACCTGTCGAACTTGTTTCATTCTCGGCATCAATTTCTTCAAATGTTGTTGCGCTTTCATGGTCAACTGCAACTGAATTGAATAACCGCGGCTTTGAGATAGAAAGAAGTTCCAACAAAACGAACTGGAGAACAATCGGCTTTAAAGAAGGTAAGGGGACTACTTCAGAAACTCAAAATTATTCCTATGCTGATAAATTATCTGATATAAATTCAGAGAGACTTTATTACAGGTTAAAGCAGTTAGATTTTGATGGCAGTTTTGAATATTCAAATATGATTGAAGTTGTTGTTCCGCCTTCAGAATTTGTACTTTCACAAAATTATCCTAACCCCTTCAATCCAAGTACTACTATTAATTATCAATTACCGGAAAATAGTTTTGTATCATTAAAAGTATATAATGTTTTGGGCAATGAAGTTGCATCACTTGTAAATGAACAGAAGCAAGCTGGAAAATACGAAGTTGAATTCAATGCATCTGAATTAGGAAGTGGAGTATATTTTTATACGCTCAAAGTTGGTGAGTTTGTGCAAAGTAAAAAGATGCTGCTATTAAAATAATATTTCTGTAGTAATTCAATTAAATTACCAAAGGCTGTTCTCTTGAACAGCCTTTTTTATGGAAACCATTAGAAGTCATCA
>JARRKF010000377.1:0-3399 GCA_037388405.1 Ignavibacteriaceae bacterium
TGACACCAGCTTTAGCTGGTGTCACTTTTGTGTATTTAACATTAGCGGTTTCTTCCTGAGTATCTCGATACCATTCAATGTATAAGAATTCTGTAGGTGTGTTCGGATCTTTATTTAACGTCCAAGTTCCTTCCGTTGCAGGTAGATTTGATAAACCAGTGAACCATTCGAAGTCGGTGAATTCTCCTACTTTTGTTAGAAGCATTCTCCATTCGACTCCGTCAGTTGTAGTTTTCCCATAGAGCTTAGCCGTATAAATCGGTTCCTGATTAGTTACATTGTACTGCCAAAGCCAGCTTCCATCAGGCTGCTGTACAGGTCGATGATTGAAAGATTCTAGAAATGCTGCAACCGGGGTTGCAAGCGTTAATGTCAGTACAGAATTCCATACACGGACATTTGAGTAAGCCCAGCCCCAATTATTTCTGGAAACAATCTGATCTTCTAGTCCAGAAGTTGTATCCGGAAACTCGCTAAAATCAATTAGCATTGTTGATTGCGGTGGAATTGCTGGAGCCTGATCTTCCGGGTTTGTCGTTTTATCACTCTCGCAGGAAGCAATAAGAACGATTAAACCCAAAGTAAGAATAATGGGCAAAGATTTTATATAACGCATCATATGTTATCCCTTTATATCTTTGACTCTAAAGATTGTTCTTGGTTCAATAATTATGCCTGTAGTTTATTTGACAAAATCTTGGATTACAATTAGTGAACAGATAGCTGGTTTTTACAAGGGTAAAAAAGTCTTTCAAATTTACATTGCTTTCTCTATTTTAACCGCCGAATTTATTATAAATAATTTCTGAACCTCTTGAATTTCATATCTCAAAAAACTCTTTTAATAGTAATTATTTACAGCTTTCTTGGCTTTTAGCAGCGTTTTTCTATTTCGAAAATTGAACCGCCGAACTGGTGGGTCGGAATGAAACAAGATACTCTTCAATTAATGGTATACGGGAATAATCTTGATGATATTAATGTAACTTCTTCTGAATCAAATCTAAAAATTCTTAATGTTCATTCATTAGAAAATCATTCATACCTATTTGTTGATATCATTGTTTCAAAAGAACTTAAGCCTGGTACTTATAGTTTATTTTTTCAGAAAGATGGATTTAAAAAGGATTACAACTATTCCTTTAACGAGAGAGAAATAAAAGCTGAAGATCATCTTGGCTTCAGCAATCAGGATGTAATCTATCTAATTTTTGCAGATCGTTTTTGTGATGGCAATCCAGCGAACAATACAATTGGGGATTCTCTCGATGAATTTACTTCTAAAGATATTGATGGAAGAAAAGGCGGGGACATAGAAGGAATAATTTCTAAGTTGGATTATATTAAAGAACTCGGAGCAACTGCAATCTGGGTAACTCCAATGCTCGAAAATAATATGTGGATGAGTTATCACGGTTATGCTGCAACGGATCTTTATAAAATCGATCCAAGATTTGGAAGCAACGCCCTTTACGAAGAATTAATTGAAGAAGCGCATAGTAAAGGGTTGAAAATTATACTCGATCACGTGAGCAATCATATTGGTATCAATCATTACTGGTTGAAGAATCCTCCGTCAAAAAATTGGTTTAATGGATCACCTCAAAATTTTATACAAGCTTCTCATGATAAAATTGCGTTTCTTGATATTCATAGTGATTCAAATTCAGTAAAAAGAACTCAAGATGGATGGTTCACTAATTATATGCCAGATCTAAATCAAAGAAATCCACTTCTAAAAAAATATTTAGTTCAAAATACTATTTGGTGGATTGAATATGCTGGAATCGATGGAATACGAGAAGATACTTATCCGTACTGCGATCAAAAATATTTAGCTGAATGGACCGAAGCAATCTTAAATGAATATCCTGATTTTAATATAGTTGGAGAAATCTGGCAGGGAGTTCCTTCGGTAATCTCAGGATATCAAACCAAGTCACCGATTCGTAAAATTAATTTCGATTCAAATCTTCCAACCGCAACTGATTTTGTATTTTGTGATGCAGTCAGATCTTTTCTGGATGGTAAAGAAAAGTTATACATAGTATATGAAACCATTGCTCAAGATTACATTTACTCCAATCCTGATAATCTACTTGTATTCATGGATAACCACGACATCTCAAGAGCAGCTTATATTGCAAACGGAGACTTAAAGAAAATTGAAGTTGCACTTAATTTAGTGTTGTTTACACGTGGTATTCCCTGCATTTTTTATGGTACTGAAATCGGGTTAGAGGGAGGACCAAAGGATGGAGAGCTTCGTCACCCTTTTCCGGGAGGATTTGTTGGTGATTCGCTTGATGCTTTTACAGAATCTGGCAGAACAAAAAACCAGGACGAAGTTTATAATTATCTACACAATCTGCTTTCATTAAGAAATAAATATCCGGTTCTTTCAAAGGGAAGTTTAAGGCATATCTATCCGTCCGAAAATGTTTACTTGCTGATTAAGGAGTATCAAGATCAAGAGGCTCTTATTTTTATAAATGCTTCAGATGTGGATATAACAGTTAAGCCTTTTCAAATGCAAACATTTTTACCAGAAGCAAAGGCATTGTTAAATTTGAAAACTAATCAGTTGATTAATTTTGAAAGTGTTGGTTCATTTATTATTAATAAATTCTCTGCTGAGATATTTTTAGCAAAGAAGTAATAAACAATTTATCAGAGACATTATCTAATACTTTTTACGCATTACTTGCGTTACCGGCAACTGCCATGGGCTTTGCATTATCTGTTCAGATATCTGCTCTTAGTTGGATTCTAAGCTCGAAGTATGGACTTGAAATTCACGATGTTGGATTAGTTTGGGCGGCAGGTCCTGTTGCTGGTATTTTAGGTCAGGTAATTGTTGGATTGATTAGTGATAATGTTTGGTTTTGGAAAGGAAGAAGAAGACCATTTATTTTCATCGGTGGATTTCTTGCTGCGTTGATGCTCCTTGCTTTACCGAATATCGATATTATCAGCAGTTCTCTCGGGTTTGAAGGAATTCTCGGTGTAGCAATTGCAGTAGCACTAACACTCGATCTTGCTATTAACATAAGTTTCAATCCCACAAGATCTATTATTGCTGATGTAACTCCTGAAGGTGTTGAAAGAACAAAAGGCTATACATGGATGCAGACTATTTCGGGAACATTTGGAGTTTTGGCTTATGTAATTGGGGCAGTTTGGAATAATTATCTGCTGATTTATGTTGGAGTCGGACTGGTATTTTTACTTTCAGTAATTCCGCCGCTGTTTATTGAAGAACCCAAGGCACTTAAAAATTCAGAGAGTGATTCACCTGCTCAAAAATCTAAAACTTCATTTGGTGAGATACTTAATGATATTCAACCTCTTTGGGGATTTTTAATTTATGCTGTTTACGCTATCGTTGGAAGGATGTTC
>JARRKF010000378.1:0-2676 GCA_037388405.1 Ignavibacteriaceae bacterium
CTTTTTAAATAAATTGAGAATCTCATTTTTAGCGCGTTCTCTTTCTTCGGGAATTAACTTTTGTAAATCAGGCCAGTTATAAAACCTTCGGTTACACCGAAGATGATTTTAATAACGGCATAAATATTTATCAAATGTTAATTCCCGAAGAAAGAGAACGCGCTAAAAATGAGATTCTCAATTTATTTAAAAAGGAAACTCCCGGTGGTAATGAATATACCGCAATACGCAAAAACGGTTCGACTTTTCCTATAATGGTTTTTAACACTCCGATTATAAAAAATAAAAAGCCTTACGGTTTCAGAGGAATTGTCATCGATATTTCCGAAAGGAAAGAAAATGAAACAGAACTAAGAAAACTCTCGCGCGTGGTGGAACAAAGCCCCAATTCAATTATGATTACATCAATCGAGGGCAAAATTGAATACGTTAATCCGCGTTTCACAGAATTAACAGGCTACACTTTTGATGAGGTAGTTGGGAAAAACCCGAGATTCTTAAAATCCGGCAAAACTTCTGCCGAAGAATATAAGGATTTATGGTATAGGATTTCGCACGGAAAGATGTGGCGCGGTGAACTGCAAAATAAAAAGAAGAATGGTGAATTATTCTGGGAATCCGCTTCAATTTCACCGGTAATTGATCACAATGGCGAAGTGACTCATTACCTAGCTATTAAAGAGGATATTACGAACAAGAAAAATATACAACAAGAACTTATTTCAGCTAAAGAAAAAGCCGAGGAATCGGACAGATTGAAATCGGAATTCCTGGCGCAAATGTCACACGAAATAAGATCTCCTTTGAATGTTATTCTTAGTTACAATTCATTCCTGAAAGATGAACTTAAAGATAAAATTGATGAAGGCTTTGATTCCGCATTTTCCTCAATCGATTCTGCAGGAAAAAGATTGTTAAGAACAATTGATTTAATTTTGAATATGGCCGCAGTACAAACTAACAATATAGATTATCACCCGGAGGAAGTCGATCTTGAATTCGTGATTAAAAGTCTTATCAACGAATTTGAATTTGATGCTAAAAATCAAGGACTTAAATTATCTTTTACCAAAGAAACTGAAAAAGTAAAAATTTTATCTGACGAATATATTATAAGCGAAATTTTTCAGAATCTGATTAATAATGCAATTAAGTACACAAAAACCGGTGGTGTTGAAATTAAACTTTTTAATAACGGTAAAAATAAATTATCGGTATCCGTAAAAGATACTGGGATCGGGATTTCTAAAGAATATTTACCCAAACTTTTCCAGGCCTTTACTCAGGAAGAAACCGGCTATTCAAGAAGTTTTGAAGGTAACGGACTTGGTTTAGCATTAGTAAAAAACTACGTGGACTTAATAGAAGCCGAAATAAATGTAGATACTGAAAAAGATAAAGGTTCCGAATTTACTGTTACTTTTGATCTTGCTAAAAATTATCATAGAAAATAAATCCCCCTGTAAAACAATAATTTGCCATCTTTTTGAAGTTAGCTTAACTTTATAAGCTAACTTTTTTATAAAAAAATTGATTCATAAACATGAAAACTGCAAAAGATAATTCCGGCTCGAAGGCAAATTTAGGCGATATGCCGGTTGAAGAATTCAGAAAAAACGGTCATAAATTAATTGATTGGATCGCTGATTATTTGGATGAAATAGAAAAATACCCTGTACTTTCACAAATTCATCCCGGTGATGTAAAAAACAAACTTCCTGAATCGCCCCCCCAGGAAGGCGAAAATATGGAGGATCTATTTAATGATATAGATAAAATTATCATCCCCGGAATAACTCACTGGAATCACCCTAACTTTATGGCATACTTCAATTCAACTTCAAGCGGACCCGGAATTCTGGCAGAAATGCTAACGGCAGCATTTAATGTAAACGGAATGCTCTGGAAATCGGCTCCTGCTTCAACTGAGCTTGAACAAGTTACACTTGATTGGTTCCGGCAAATGCTGAAATTACCTGAAGATTTTTGGGGAATTATTTATGATACTGCGTCTGTAAGTTCAATGCATGCAATTGCGGCAGCAAGAGAAAATGCTTCACTCGAAATTAGAAAAAAAGGAATGACCGGACGAAATGATATTCCAAAATTAATTATGTATTCATCAGAACATGCTCATTCCTCGATTGACAAAGGTGCATTAACATTAGGAATAGGAATTGATGGAATCAAAAAAATTCCGGTTGATGAAAATTTCAGAATGATTCCCGAAGAGTTAAGCAAAGCGATTGAAGAAGATAAACAGAATGGACATCATCCGTTTTGTGTTGTAGCAACAGTCGGCACAACTTCAACAACCAGCATTGATCCTGTTGAAGAAATTGCAGAAATATGCAGCCGCGAAAACATCTGGCTTCATGTTGATGCCGCACACGGGGGAATTGCAGCTATTGCTCCGGAAATGAGAAACATCTTAAATGGAATTGAAAAAGCCGACTCAATAGTTGTAAACCCGCATAAATGGATGTTCACACCAATTGACTTAAGCGTATTCTTTACACGAAAACCTGAAATTTTAAAACAAGCTTTTAGCCTTGTTGCTGAGTACTTAAAAACTTCCGAAGACAATGTAGTAGAAAATTACATGGATTACGGAATCCAACTCGGCAGAAGATTCCGTTCACTTAAGCTCTGGTTTATAATTAGATACTTCGGAGT
>JARRKF010000378.1:2741-3393 GCA_037388405.1 Ignavibacteriaceae bacterium
GGTAATGATTTTAGAAATTGGATTGAGAATCATTCTGACTTTGAAATAATGGCACCGGTTCCGTTTAGTACAATTTGCTTTAGAGCTAACCCGGAAAATTTTAATGAAGAAGAGTTAAACAAATTAAACGAAAACTTGATGAACCGAATAAATGAAACCGGTAAATTGTTTTTAACTCATACAAAGCTTAATGGAAAATTTGTAATCAGACTTGTTATATCCGGAATAAGAACTGAAGAAAGACATGTTGAAGCCGCAAAGCAATTAATTCAGCAAAAACTTGATGAATCATTAGAACCTAATAAAACTTAAAATATTATTTTAATCAATAATTATAAATGGAAAAACTTTTCGAGTTCGGTTTACTTGCATTTACATCAATTTTTACAATGGTTAATCCGCTCGGAGTAATACCGGTATATACTTCGATGACTTCCGGTATTCCTACGAAGGAGGCAAAGTTTGTAGCAATAAAAGCCGTAATAACCGCAATGATAACTTTGTTACTATTTGCTTATTCAGGCAGATTTATTTTTGAGTTTTTTCAAATATCGGTAAACGGATTGCGGGTCGTTGGAGGTATAATATTTTTTATGGCCGGTTTTGATATGCTTCAGGCAAGATTGATTAGAACAAAATCGGATAAAGAAAC
>JARRKF010000379.1:0-2671 GCA_037388405.1 Ignavibacteriaceae bacterium
CAGCATCCAATTGTAATTGACTCCGGACGTCTATTATGCAATAGTGTTAAATCTTTTTTACTAGCAAATTCTGGCGGAAATATTCCCGTTAGTCCACTCATTTTTAATCTGGTTATACCAATAAGTGATACTTCAATAGAAAATCTTAATGTTCAAATAATTAATAATGATAAAGAAATTTATTCTGGAAATATTACTGAATCATATTTGATTCCTTTAGGCATAACTTTATGCGAACAGAAATTAGCAATAACTGTTGATTCGACTAATTTATTATTTAAGAATTTTATTTTGAGAGATGTAAATCAAAATCTGATTGAAGGTAAAGTAACACTGAAAATATCAAATGAAGAGAAAGAAATTAATGAAGATTACGAACAGAGAGTAGTTTGGCTTAATAAACCATTTTCATTAATGGATCCGGAAAAAGCAATTGAGTACCTGAGTTATATTGAATCTGATTCGGTAATATCAAAAATGTTAGATGAGAATGAATCCGATTATCCAAAAATACTGAACGAATACTGGAAAAAATTTGATCCAACTCCCGAAACTTCGTATAACGAAATTATGTTTGAATATTACAGCAGGATAGATTATGCTAGTAGAGAATTCAGAAGTATTGGAAGTGTTAATGGAGCAAAAACTGACAGAGGGATGATTTATATTAAGTTTGGAAAACCGGAAAAGATAGAGCGTATTTCAAACCCACAAGGACAGATAATAGAAGTTTGGACTTATGTTAATCCTGAAAGAAAATTTTCATTTATTGATAAAAAGGGGACTGGTAACTTTACATTGATTGAAGAGTGATGAACCGTTTTGTTTTTACCTGTGGAGATATTAATGGAATAGGACCCGAAATTGCGATTAAATCATTGAACAGGATTACCAAAAAAGATAAAAAATCCTCTTTCATTTTAGTAATCCCTGAAAAAGTTTTTGAAAATACTTCCGAATTAATAAGGCCTACCTTTAAATCTTACTCTGTTGGAGATCGAAACTCATTAGCTTCATCCACAGATCAAGTAAAAGTTCTCATAATAGATTCATTTAAACAATCGATTGGTAAACCAACAATTCAATCTGGCAGAGCTTCCTATTTGGCTCTTCAATCAGCCTTCAATCTCATAAAAAATGATTTAGCCGATGTAGTAATTACTGCTCCCGTTTCTAAAACAGCTCTTAATCTTGCCGGAAGTAAATATCCGGGTCAAACAGAAATGTTTGCTGATTGGAGTAAAGTTAAAAACTTTGTAATGACCTTTCTTTCTGATGAACTTCGAGTTGCTCTTTACTCAATACATATACCATTAAATAAAGTTGCTAATTCATTACAAACAAAAGAGTTCAAAAATAAACTTAATGTTTTATTGAATATGCTAAATGTTGATTTGAATATTAAAAAGCCAACGATTGCAGTGTTGGGCGTAAATCCTCACGCCGGTGAAAATGGAATAATTGGTAACGAAGAGAACGAAATATTAAAAAGAGTGATTAATTTGAATCAGTACAAGGGCTTTGTTGAAGGTCCTTTTCCTGCTGATGCGTTTTTTGCCAGAAGAAAATTTAAGGATTTTGACATGACTTTGGGAATTTATCACGATCAGGTATTAATCCCCTTTAAATATATAAACGCAGGAATGGGAGTAAATTATACTGCTGGTTTAAATATAATCAGGACTTCTCCGGATCACGGTACTGCATATGATATTGCCGGAAAAGGCATTGCAGATGAATCAAGTATGATAGAGGCATTTAAATATGCTAAAGTTATATTGAAAAATCGAAAAAATAGGAGAAGATAAGATGAACTTTAAACCATATGAAAAACTTGCGGAAGTTTATGATGGTTTAATGAAAAATGTCGACTATTTCAATTGGTCAAGCTATATACTTGATATTGCCGAAACCAGAATTAAAAGTGATGCATCTGTGCTGGAATTGGCTGCCGGAAATTGTAAAATGGCAGATTTAATATCACGGAAATACAATAATTATATTTGCACAGATATTAGTTATTCAATGTTGAATTACTATTCTCGGAACGGACTTTCAAAAGTATGTTGTGATATGTCATTTTTGCCATTCAAAAAGAAATTTGATTTTATTTTTTCAGCGTTTGATAGCATAAATTACATATTGAAAAAGAAAAACTTAATTAGATTATTTAGTGAAGTTTATTCTGTACTGTCAGATAAAGGTGTATTTACTTTCGATGTAAGCCTTGAAAGCAATAGTTTAAAGTTTATAGAAGTGAAGACCTCTGAAGATTTTTATAATGGTTTTTTATTCATACGCAAAAGTCAGTACAAAGAAAGAAACAGAATACACTACAATAATTTTAGAATTAGTCATGGTTCTGGATTTAAAGCTAAAGAAGTTCACAAACAAAAGATTTACGATTTAGATACTTACTTTAAACTATCTGAAGATGCCGGTTTTTATACAGAATATTGTTATAGCTGTTTTACGTTTAATGATGCGAACCCGAGTACTGAAAGAGCACAATTTGTAATGAGGAAAGGTAGCTGATGTTGCTTTCATTTGACAGTGTTGAATTTCACTACAAGAATCAACCTGTTTTCACTAATCTTAATTTTGAGTTGGACTATGGTGAGTTCATATTTGTGATTGGTAAAAGTGGAATCGGTAAAAGCACATTAATGCA
>JARRKF010000380.1:0-2667 GCA_037388405.1 Ignavibacteriaceae bacterium
AAATATTGCCCCTCTTGAAATACTTGATGTATTTGAAAATGCAAATTTATTTTCGTCTTTTGAAATAGCAAAATATTGGATATTGTCCATTTTTATTATTTCTTTGTCATTATTACCATTAATGTCGCAGAATCGTATCTCATAATTAGATCCATAGTTTTCAGAGAATGAATATATGACTTTGGATTTATTAGGGGTTAATTTTGCTTTATAAACACCTGTGTTTGAAAGATTGGTAATTTTAGTAATCTTATTTTGCGCCTGTTGAGTGTCAACACTGTTATCTTTACAAGATGTATAACTCAAGACTACTATTGAACAAATGAGAAGAGAAAAAACTTTAAATGACATATTTCTATCCTTTATATTTTATTATCACCTAACGAACCGCAATTAAGTTGCAGCCCAGAACAAGAAACTTTTATTTACTACCCCTGCCAAAGATTAAGCAAACTGTGCTTAATCCTGTCCGCCGAAATCCTATGTAGGCGGATTTCCGTTTACGACAAGCACAGTTTGCAAGACTATTAATTAATTTGACTACGTTAAACAAGATACTTTAAGCGGATAATCTAATTTAAAAAACTCTAAAAAGCCGAATGCGTAAAATGCTGTCAACTTAAATTGCATTGTTAGGTGCTTTTTATTTATTTTATTAACAAAAGTTTTTTTGTTTTCGAAAAGCTACTTGTTTCCAAACGGTAAAAATATATGCCACTTGGAAGATTGCTCCCATTAAATTTCACCTCATATGTCCCTGGACTTACTTTATTTTTATACGATACAGCTACTACTTGACCTAGTATATTCATAATCTGAATTTGAACTAAATCTGAATTTGAAATTGAAAATTTAATTATTGTTACAGGATTAAATGGATTTGGATAATTTTGATAAAGAACGATATTATTTATTAGTGAATAGTTTGAGTTGTGAATATCCGTAATCAGATCAGAAACTGGTCTGCGCCATATAGAACTATCCGTTGCTAAAAAAATGTATTCAGCATTATTTGCAAAATCATAAATCAAACGTCCAACTTTGATTGAAAAACCTTCATTAAAAATATGCCATTTATTTTCTTTCAAATTATAAATATAGATTGACTGCTGAAAATTTTTTGAAATAGATGCAATAATGTAGTTCCC
This sequence comes from Ignavibacteriaceae bacterium, assembly GCA_037388405.1. Lineage (GTDB taxonomy): Bacteria > Bacteroidota > Ignavibacteria > Ignavibacteriales > Ignavibacteriaceae > IGN2. The sequence goes on from JARRKF010000380.1 coordinate 1,149, forward strand.
CATAAGATGCAAAGCCATGAATCCGACAGAATCCGGCAATCCCATGCTTGCATCTTGCCAGCTATTTCCTCTATTTTTTGAAATATAAAAGCCATCTGAATATGTACCTACATATATACATGAATCTTGTACTAATACTTCATAGAAGTGATTAGGGAAATTGATTTTTAAGCTATCCCAGGTGGAAGCATTATCATCGCTTCTATATAATGCTTTGGAATTAATTCGGACATAAAGAGAATATCCATCACTTAAAACTTCAGCTATTTGATTTGGAAAAAAGGAAGAAGTATTTAATAGATTCCATGTTTTGCCAGTATCAATTGAGCTATAAAGTTTCCCGTCTAAATCGGCATATATCTTGGAGTTAAAGAATGAAATTGAACTTCCACCATTGACAGCATCATGTACTGAATACCAAGTTTTACCAAAATCATCTGATCTAAACAAACTTGGAACCATTCTAGGCCAAATCGTTCCTCTAGATGTGTTGAGCAATAAAACATCTCCTACTTGCAAAATTTTTGAAATACCTATTGGACTTATTGAAGAGAGAGAATCCCATGATATTCCATCATCTCGTGATATATAAATATCATTTGTTGTTGCTGCAATTAATCCTTTTGATGTTTCAAGGAGTTTGTAAGGGGAACTTTTGGGAAATTTTATTTTTTCCCATTGACCAAATAATATTGAAGAAAAAATTAAAACAAACGTAGTTACAATTATTTTTTTCATGATTATTTAAGTATATAAATTGCACCTAACGAACCGCAATTAAGTTGCAGCCCAAAAACTAGAAACTTTTAATTATTGCTTCTGCCAAAGATTAAGCAAACTGTGCTTAATTTTCCGTTTACGACAAGCACAGTTTGCAAGACTATTAATTAATTTGACTACGTTGAACAAGATAATTTTAAACGGATTACCTACCTCAAAAATCTCAAAAAAGCCAAATGCGTAAAATGCTGTCAACTTAAATTGCATTGTTAGGCTTACACATTATTTTAAAAGTAAAATTTTGTGCGTTAATATATTTGAATTAGTTTTTAACATTAAAAAGTAAATACCGCTAGTAAGATTATCGACATTAAACCTAATTTTATAACTCCCTTTTTCTTTTTTCTCATCAATAATGTCTTTTACTTTTCTGCCTAATATGTCATAAACTGATATATTTACATTTCCTTCATTTACAATTGTATATTCAACAATTGTAGAGTTATTAAATGGATTTGGATAATTTGTAATTAGGGCAAATGATTTAGGAGATTGCACTCCTTCGTTAATTGACGTAATTACTCCAATTTTTTGCCCGTTTATTATTGCTCCTGAAAGGTAATAAATATCTCCACCCTCAATATCGGAACGTACTAAACCAAATCCTTTGGCTAAATAATCATCACCCAATGATGTAGAATATGGTGGATAAGATAACTGTCTTTCAAATCTATAGGCTTTTACTAACGTATTTTCTTCAAAAACAGCAGAGTTATATATACTAAAAATTCGTGCTGTT
>JARRKF010000381.1:0-2665 GCA_037388405.1 Ignavibacteriaceae bacterium
GTTTCATATCATCAGTCAGATTGGTTATATGATTATGGGACTTGCTTTGTTTTCTCCACTCGCTATTGCAGGTGCAATTTTCTATATCATCCATCACATAATTGTAAAGACAAATTTATTTTTAGTAAGCGGCGTTGTCGATAAAATGAAAGGAAGCTTTGAGCTTAAAAAAATCGGAGGACTCTATAAATATTATCCAATGCTTGGTTTGTTGTTCTTAATTCCAGCACTATCACTAGCAGGCATTCCGCCGCTATCTGGATTCTGGGCAAAATTTGTTGTGATAAAAGCTGGATTGGAAATTAATCAGATGTTTATTGTTGGTGTTGCACTTTTTGTCGGATTGCTTACTCTATTTTCGATGACAAAAATTTGGAATGAAGTATTCTGGAAAGATGATCCTCGTGGAAGCGAAAATATATTAGTTGATTCATTTTCTACGGTATCAATTTCAAAGAAAGTTTTAATGCTAAGTCCAATAATTATTCTTGCATTGATAACAATTGTAATCGGTTTTAATGCTGAACCATTTTTTAACATCGCCAATAACGCTGCTTCACAATTGCTAAATCCAAATGAATATATCTCAAAAGTATTAGGATTATGATGAAGAACCAGTTTCTACTAAATATTCTTTTAGCGATTGCGTGGATGCTTTTAACAGGAGAGCTGACTGCCGAAAACTTTATTGAGGGACTAATAATTAGTTACATAATTCTTTGGGTTTCAAAAGCTGCTTTGGGCGGGACAAAATATTTTAAAAAAATTCCTAAAGCGATCAGCTTCTTTTTCTACTTTGTTAAAGAGCTTATAGTTGCAAATCTTAAAGTTGCATATGATATAATAACTCCAAAAGATTATATGAAACCGGGAATTGTTGCAGTTCCTCTTGATGCAGAAACTGATATGGAAATTACTTTGCTCGCAAATCTAATTACCCTTACACCCGGAACGCTGAGTCTTGATGTTTCAAAAGACAAAAAAGTTTTATACATCCACACTCTTTATCTGGATGGCATAGAAAAGTTCAGATCAGAAATAAAAAACGGAATGGAGAAAAGACTGCTTGAGGTACTTCGATGAGTTTCCTCGAGATTGCAGTAAATATTTCAATAATTATGATTGGAATCTCACTGATACTGATATTTGTCAGACTTGCCATTGGACCAACAATAGAAGACAGAATAGTTGCGCTAGATTTACTTGCTGCAAATGCAATCGGGTTTGTTGCCGTATATGCAATCCAAAATAAAACAACTACTTTTCTTGATGTAGGAATAATTGTAGCTTTGCTTGCATTTCTCGGAACAGTTGCATTTGCATATTACCTTGAGCGGAGGACAAGAAAGTGATAGAAATTATTAGTGGAATAGTTATTCTTCTGGGTTCATTTTTTATTTTGATATCAGCTATTGGTATAATAAGAATGCCGGATCTTTTTACTCGGATGTCCGCAACCACAAAAGCATCCACACTGGGAGTTGGGCTCGTTCTTTTGGGAACAGCCTTATTCTGGCAGGATGTGGGAATATCAGCAAGAGTAATTATCATCATTACATTTTTATTTTTAACGGCACCCGTTGCTGCACATGTAATTGGTAAGGCTGCATACTTTGATAAAGTTCCGTTATGGAATAAAACAAAGGTAGATGAACTGAAAGGAAATTACGACGAAAAATCTCATGAACTGAAATAATATTCATTGTTAAATTAAAACAGAATCTTATTAAACATAAATCATAATAAATTTCACATAAAATTATTGAAGGAGATTTAACATGCCTGTTAAACCTAGTGATAAGGAAGAAGAATACTTTGCAAAAATAGAGTTAGAACGAAGAAAGAAGATTGAAGATGAGAAACTTAAAAAAATGGCACAAGAAGATCGGAAAAAACTAAAAGAACTTCATTTTATGAGATGCCCTAAGTGTGGTATGGAACTCGGTGAAGTTGATTACAAAGGTATCCATATTGATAAATGCTTTCAGTGTGAAGGTATATGGCTTGATGCAGGCGAACTTGAATTAGTTGCAAAACTAGAAAAAGGCACGTTGGATAAACTCTTTGGAATATTTAAAAGATAATTTATTACTCTCAGTAATATTCATTTCACATCTTGTCAGCCTTTCATATTTTGGAAGTGTGAAAAATATATTTATTTAAAAGCACTGGAGAAAAAATGTATAAAGTAGTTTTATTGCGTCACGGTGAAAGCACCTGGAATAAAGAAAACCGTTTTACCGGATGGACTGATGTAGATCTTTCAGAAAAAGGAGTTGAAGAAGCACACAAAGCTGGACAGACTCTTAAAAGAGAAGGCTACACTTTTGATATTGCTTACACATCAGTTCTTAAAAGAGCAATAAGAACCCTCTGGATCACACTTGATAAAATGGATTTGATGTGGATTCCCGTTATAAGGAACTGGAGATTAAATGAAAGACATTACGGTGCTTTGCAAGGATTAAACAAAGCAGAGATTGCTAAAAAATTTGGTGAAGAACAGGTACATATCTGGAGAAGAAGTTATGACACACAACCACCTGCTCTTGAAAAAACTGATGAAAGATATCCGGGTAAAGATCCCAGGTATCATGATCTCACTGAAAAAGAACTTCCATTAACCGAATGTTTGAAAGATACTGTGGCACGTTTTGTTCCATAC
>JARRKF010000382.1:0-2663 GCA_037388405.1 Ignavibacteriaceae bacterium
AAAAAATCTTAAGGAACATGGTTTTGAGTATAAATAATAATTTGCAAGTCATTCTGAGCGAAGCGAAGAATCTTAAGGATTATTCATTTCGTTTTACTCCATTCAGAATTACAATTGTTGATAAAAGTTTTTGGAGAAATTAAATGATAACTTCTAATCAAAATAAAGATGGATTAATAGGTAAGCTTATTGAGTGGTCGATCAATAATAAGTTTATGGTTATAATCTTCACAATCGCGTTGATACTAATAGGTATCTGGTCAATGCTAAACACACCGGTTGATGCAATACCTGACCTTAGCGATGTTCAGGTAATAATTTATACTGAGTATCAAGGCCAAGGACCTCGAATTGTCGAAGATCAGGTTACTTATCCACTCACAACAAAAATGCTCTCCGTTCCTTTTGCAAAAGATGTAAGAGGATATTCGTTCTTCGGATTTTCGATGGTCTACATAATTTTTGAAGATGGAACAGACATTTACTGGGCTCGAAGTCGAGTGCTCGAGTATCTTAGCGGAATGCGCGGTCAGCTGCCGGAAGGAGTTTCGCCACAACTTGGTCCCGATGCAACAGGATTAGGTTGGGTGTATGAGTATGTCTTGCAATCCGACAAAAGAGATTTACAGGAATTAAGATCTCTTCAAGATTTTTTCCTCAAATACGAGCTGTCATCTATATCAGGAGTTTCTGAAGTAGCCAGCATTGGCGGCTTTGTAAAGCAATACCAGGTGAATGTTGATCCGACTAAACTAGCGTACTATGGAATTCCTCTTGCCAAAGTTAAAATGGCGATTCAGCAAAGTAATAACGATGTTGGTGGCAGACTTCTTGAAATGGGTGAGTCCGAATTTATTGTAAGAGGGTTGGGTTATATTAAAAATACGGATGATCTTAAAAAAATTGCGATAGGAAATTCACCTAATTCTGGTTCACCAATTTATTTGAGCGATGTAGCGGACATCAATATAGGACCAGAATTAAGAAGAGGTTTAGCCGAATGGAATGGTGAAGGGGAAACCGTTGGTGGAATAATTGTGATGCGTTATGGTGAGAATGCTCTTGCGGTAATTGAGCGAGTAAAGGAAAGACTTGCAGAGTTAAAGAAGTCACTTCCGGAAGATGTGAAAATTATTCCTGCTTACGACCGTTCAAGCTTAATTGACAGAGCAATAGATAATTTAAAAGATAAGCTTCTTGAGGAATCGTTGATTGTAGCATTAGTGATCATTGCATTCCTGCTTCACATCCGTAGTTCTCTTGTTGCAATTTTTACTTTGCCTACTGCTGTTCTGGCTGCATTTATAGTTATGAAGATGCAGGGAATAAATGCGAACATAATGTCGCTTGGTGGGATTGCAATAGCTATCGGTGCAATGGTGGATGCTTCGATAATTCTTGTTGAGAATACTCAGGCACACATGGCTCATGAACAAGATAAACCTCCTAATAAAAGGCGATCTCACTGGACTGTTATTTTAGAAGCAGCAAAAGAAGTTGGACCGTCAATTTTCTACTCTCTTCTCGTTATCACAATTTCGTTTTTACCAGTATTCACTCTTGAACAGCAGGAAGGAAGATTGTTCAAACCTCTTGCATTCACAAAAACTTATTCGATGGCGGCTGCTGCAATTCTTTCTATAACAATCGTTCCTGTTCTATTGGGCTACTTTGTTCGTGGAAAAATGAAAAAGGAAGAAGAAAATCCTATTACAAAATATCTTGCCAAAATCTATCATCCTGTGGTCGATTTTGTTTTAGAAAAAAGATGGTTTGTACTGATAGGTGCATTAGTTGTTTTATTATTGACTTACATTCCGTTTTCAAAACTTGGCTCTGAATTTATGCCCCCGCTATATGAAGGTGATCTTCTCTATATGCCCACAACCCTTCCCGGAATTTCAATTACTAAAGCTAAAGAGTTACTCCAGCAGACCGACAAAATCATCAAAACTTTTCCAGAAGTTAAAACAGTGTTTGGGAAAATTGGGAGGGCAGAAACTGCAACCGATCCCGCTCCTTTGACTATGATTGAAACTACAATCCAGCTCAAACCTCAGGAAGAATGGCGACCAGGAATGACGGAAGAAAAACTAATTGATGAATTAAATGCAGCCGTTCAAATCCCCGGTTTAACAAATGCTTGGACAATGCCTATCAAAACAAGAATTGATATGCTTTCCACAGGAATTAAGACACCAGTTGGGATAAAAATAGCCGGACCAGATTTAAATGTTCTGCAAGATATCGGAAAACAGATAGAGGATGTTGCCAAAACTATTCCGGGTACTCGCTCAGCTTATGCCGAAAGATCTGTTGGAGGAAATTTTGTCAACTTTAAAATTAATAGAGAAGCAATTGCAAGATATGGAATTTCTGTTGCGGATGTTCAAAATGTATTTATGTCAGCCATTGGAGGAATGAATATTACAAAAACTGTTGAAGGACTGGAAAGATATCCTGTTAATTTAAGATACCAGAGAGATTACAGGGAAAATATTGAGTCATTGAAAAGAGTTTTGGTAAGTACACAATCTGGTTTTGTTCCACTTGAATCACTTGGCGAATTTGAAGTAGTCAAAGGTCCGCCAATGATCAAATCAGAAAATGCCCGACCTAATACCTGGGTTTACATAGATCTGGAAAATATAGATGTCGGAACT
>JARRKF010000383.1:0-4209 GCA_037388405.1 Ignavibacteriaceae bacterium
TTTTTGCAACTGCACTTATTGCGGGTTGTACAATTGCGCTTGTAATTTTCTTCTTAAATAATAAACCGGATAACAATCTCCCGCCAATGCGTACTGTTCGTATTACCAGTTACCCCGGTGAAGAATATTATCCAGCCTTATCCCCGGATGGTCAAAGTATTGCCTTTTCCTGGAATGGCCCGGATAAGGATAATTTTGATATCTATGTAAAAAGAATTGATAGCGGAAATCCGTTGAGATTGACATCCAGTACCTGGGATGATGTCCAACCAGCCTGGTCTCCGGAAGGAAGCCATATTGCTTTTGTCAGAAGAGGTGAATATGGTGTTAGAGAGTATGATGATGAAGTATATTCATCGGGATGGTCAGAAATATATATGGTCCCATCTTTAGGTGGAAGGGAGCAAAAAATTATTAATTACACGCCACAATCGTTGGGTCCAATGAGCTCGATAAGCTGGTCCCGGGATAGTAAATTCATCTACTATTCAAGCTGGGACCCGGCGGATTACAGCTTTAGAATTTTTAAAGTTTCAATCGTAACAAGTAAGATAGAGAAGATTACACATTTGCCTGATTCATTAACATCGGATTATTCACCATCCATTTCTCCGGACGGCCGTTTTGTGGCTTTCAAAAGAATCTTGAAAGGTAAATATGATATTTATATACAAAATCTGGAAGACCAGCAAATCAAACGTATTACAAATATTAAGGGCGATGAAATCCATGGCTTTTGCTGGAACAGCGACAGCCGCACTATCCTTTTTTAGCCAATCTCGACGGTACCTTTTCACTCTGGAAAACCGATTTGGAAGGAAATGAACCCATAAAAATTATTAACGCTATCAGTATAAGTGATCCCAGAATTTCCATCGGGGGAAAAAATCTGATATATGCCGAAAGACTGGAAAACAGCAATATATTGAAGATTGATTTGAACAATCCCGACCGGGAAACGCTTTTAATTGGTTCTTCTGCTTTTTTTAACCAGATGCCGGATATTTCTCCTGACGGAAAAAGAATATTATTTCAATCAAGCCGGACCGGAAATCCGAGTATCTGGGTATGTGATAGTGACGGTAGCAACCCAACTCAAATAGTTGGTTATGGTGAACCGTTTTGGTCTCCGGACGGATCTGAGATATTAATAAACAATAATGATGGAATAAACATCTTGAAGGCGAATGGCGGTTTACCTTTAAAGATCACTGATCAATTTATAAAAGCTATCTGGACAAAAGACGGCAGCGGATTTTATGCGTCCAAACCAAAAGTACTACAAATATTCAGGATATCCAGGGACGGGTCAGTCCAAAAACAGATCACCAAAAAGTTTGGTCACTATCCCCAGGTTTATGGTGACTTTATCTACTATTTAAAGGGATATCAAACTAAGGAGATCTGGCGTGTTCCACTAAATGGAGGCCTTGAAGAGCAGGTATTACAGGGAGTGGACGGCTTAATATTACGATCATGGACTGTCGTTAAAAAAGGCATCTATTTTATCCGGGAAAATGAAACATTACCGGAGTTGGATTTCTATAATTTTAATACAAAGAAAATAACCCTGATTAAAGAAGTGCCCTTAGCCAGCACATACATGCTTTCAACCATTGCAGTAGATCCCCAGGAACAGTATCTGCTTTATTCAAAAAATGAACCGGTTAAAAGTGATATTATTATGGTTGAGAATTTTCAATTGAATTGAAATAAAAATTACAAATTCTTCGCAGGTTGATTTTCGTCTCGCCAAATTCCCCGAAACTCCTTAATAATCCCAATAATTTTGACGAACCTAACTTCTTATAATATATTCACTTAAGCATACTCGCCAAATTCCCCGAGTTTTCCATATTTATCCGGACAATTTCCATTAATTCCGTTGATTCCATAAAGCATTAGAATACAACAAGTTAGCGAACTTTTAAAGTGAGATAAAATTACTGGCATAGGTTTGGGGTAGCCGTATAAGTCCAACAAACCGGGGACTTCCATGAGATTAAGAAAATGATCTTATCCAAGTAATGTCAATTAAAATTTAATTAACGGTTAAATAATTATCGGAGGATTAAAATGAAAAAATCTTTGATATCTGTTTTCATATTAGCTATGACACAAATCGGTTTCAGCCAGACTGTCTTTGAGAACTTTGACCAGCCTCTTGAGGAAAAGGGCTATATCGTAGTTAATCCAATAATAACACCCGGCAGCCAGATCACTCTCTTCCAGGACACAGACGATGCATACGAAGGCGATGCTGCCCTGGGCATTGATTATTCTGTACCGGCGGTGAATGATTGGGGAGGTAACGCCGTATTTCATTTTATAAATCCCGATACGAATACCGGGTTTTGGGATTTCTCGGATTATTCGGAATTAAGTTTTGCACTTAATAATAAAACACCGTCTTCCCAACCATCCCGTGTTCAATTACAGATTACTCTTTTTGACATCAGCGATTCGCCGCATGCGACAAAAAATATGCTCGAAGCAGAATTCTGGGTCTCATTTTTTAATGTTCTCGATCTGGAACCAGGATGGAATACTTTTAGTGTTGCATTACAGAGCGTGGAAGAGGACGATGCTGAAAATTTTCAGGGCAGCGGTTTCTGGCATACGAACAACGTAGGTATCGTGGGGAATGACAGTCTCGATCTCCCAACCCATTCAACCCTGTAACAAGAATAACATATACAGTTCCGGCTACTTCTAATATTAGTCTGATTGTATATGATGCTCTTGGAAGGGAAATCAAATCTCTGGTAAATGAAGAAAAATCGCCAGGTAACTACACAGTTCAATTTGATGGAACAGATTTATCCAGTGGAATTTATTTCTATGTAATGAAAGCGAATAATTTCATTGAAACAAAAAAGTTGATCCTCCTAAAATAGAAAAGAATGAGACTTGTACTCGTTCTTTTCTATTCAACTTTATTAATGTAGAGCAGGATTTATCTCGCTCTACAGCAATTTTCTATTCCAGTTCCTTCTTAAAATCCTTCACAAACCTATTCTGTTCGTCACTAAATCTCCACTCCGGAAGCTTCGTCTGCATAGTATTAAATATATCTATTGCTTTTTCCTTATCATTTCTACTCAAATAATACCGTGATAATTGAATGAACAAATACCTGTAATTATTAAATAAATTATTTGTAGTTCTGCCTGTATAAACTCCCGGCTTATTAAAATTTCTGTAACGATATTTTTTAAGCAGATTATCTTCCAACTGATTTGGTAAGATTGAATCTCCTTTAACGGGCATCAACTTTTGTATCATTCCCACTGTACTTAAATAATTAGAAAAGCCTACCATACTATTTGTACCAACAGTGGTGGCAAAGTAAACAGGCTTCCTCAGGCTATTTGTTTTTAGTAGTTCTATCAACGCCTTATCTTGTGGCAGCAATCCTTTTACTTTTCCAAAGTCCCGTCCCTGGAATTCTGCTTTAATTGTATCAACAGTATTTATTGAAGAATCTCTGAAAGCTATTTTTGTTACTACTACCGAATCAATTTTAGAAGGTCGAAATTTATCCGGATTCAAAACAACAGAATTATCGGGAAATAAATGATATGTCCGTTGTAACTGTTCTACGTAAAAATTTGTATTCAAAAGACTTAAATTTATTACCGCAACATCGGGGCGTACACCTTCAACACTTTGTAAATACCAGAGGGGGAATGTATCATTATCTCCGTTAGTAAACAGCAAAGCATTCTTACCGCAACCGACAAGAAAATTATATGCAAAATCATTAGGGAAGTAGTAACCGCTTCTATCACACTTAAACCAGTTAGTAGCAATAATGTTTAACGGTAAGATTATAAATCCAATTAGCAGCAAAACAGTTGTTGAAATTCTTTGTGTGAAGTTAATCTTCAATAGCAGCGTATTAAGCGGGTTAATTAAAAAATATAATCCAATTCCAATCCATAGAGCAAAAACAAAAAATGAAGGAATAAAAAGACGATCGATTTCTCTTATAAACTCAAAACCTTCGCGTGTATTTGAATACACAATCAAACCGAATGAAAAGAAGAAGAAAGTAACAAAAATTAATATCCAGACTTTAAACTTTTTAATTAAAGAATAAATGAAGCCGATTATTCCTAATAACAAAGGTAAATAAGTAAAATAAATTTGACTGAATAAAGTTCCGTCGTTTTGAGTGCCTAAAAAATTCCAGCTGAAATAACGAAG
>JARRKF010000384.1:0-2660 GCA_037388405.1 Ignavibacteriaceae bacterium
TGCAAATCCTAAATATTAAAGATTAAAATTATTGTGCTTTTTTGAAATTCAAAAAACAGTTTGAAGAAATTAAAATAGGAAGGGATGTGAGATGCTAAAAAGTTTAAAGGAAATTATTGGATATAATATCAAAGCTAGTGATGGTGAAATAGGAAAGGTAAGCGATTTTCTATTTGATGATGAAACATGGACAATCAGATATCTTGTTGCTGATACAGGTAACTGGCTGTACGATCGTTTAGTATTAATTTCCCCATCATCAATCGGTAAACCAGAGTGGAAATCTGAGGAACTAAATGTCAATTTAAATAAACAACAGGTTCAGGACAGTCCGAAAATTGAAAAGGATATGCCCATATCACGTCAGCACGAATTAGAATTAGTAAAGTATTATGGATGGCCTGATTACTGGAGTGGATTGGGTATGGGAGCGGGTCCTGCCGGAACAGTTCCACTTCAAAAAGTGGTTCCTCCTCAGGAAGTTCAGGCAAAAGAGAAAGAAAAGGAAAATGTTGATTCTCATTTAAGAAGCACAGAGGAAGTTATTAATTATAATATCAGTACAAAAGATGGATACTATGGCTACGTAAAGGATATTATTGTAGATGATGAATACTGGTTGTTGAAAAACTTTGTTCTGGGTACTAGAAAAATTCTTCCCGGAGGCAGAAATATTTTATGTGATATTGATTCTATAAATCAGATTGATTTTACGAGATCTTTAATTGACGTCGATTTATCAAAAGAAAAAATTAAAAATAAACCTGAGTTCAATCACGCTGAATTAATTGAAAAATAAAATTGTGAAATAATAATAATCATAAGAGCCTTTAAGGATTTAAACACACATATTTATGGAGAGACAGTGGATAAAGAAAAATATATAGAATTTATGCATGAAAAACTTGATGAGTTTAACAAAAAAATAGATGAGCTGGAAAATTTTATAAAATCAAAAAAAGAAACCAGCAGCAAAAAATATGATTCTTTAATTAAGGAAATAAGAAATGATATTGATGAGAAAAAGAAAATACTTTTAGAGAAGGGAAACGAATTAAGCGATTCAGGCAAATCAGCTTTATCAGATTTGAAAGTTGGGTTCGAAAAAGCTTCAAGAGAATTAGGTGAGGCAATTAAAGATGCAAAAAATAAATTCAAATAAAAGATTATGCTTTGGATTAATTTTTTGTTTGCCATAATTGTGGCTCTAACACTAACCGCATTATTTTATTTTATAATAAGACGATCCGGTTTGTTGGGAAATGTTTTTCTATTTTTTCTTATAGTATTTCTTGGTGCGTGGGCTGGTGGTTTATGGCTTAGGCCAATCGGTCCGCCAATAAATGGTTTTTATTGGATAAATTATCTAATAACAGGATTTTTACTTGCATTGTTGCTTGCTGCTATAGGTTCTCCTGATTCTTCTAGCGAAAGAAAAAAAGTAGAGTTTGAAGCTGAAGAAAATAAAGTGATAGAAAAGAGAACCAGAGAACCTAAACGTTTTGATTTATTATTAACCAGTCTTGTTTTACTGCTAATTATTGTCATCCTTTTGGGGTATACGATAATATAAATATTTTTTAATTTTTCTTAGATATCTAAGAAAGCAGTTTATTTTATCGCGATGCTGAAAAATATTTTTCTTTATCGACTTTACCCTTCAAAGCAGCAATATTTTTCACGGCTTCTATTGCAGTATCAATATGATCTTCGGTGTTAAACGGTCCTATGCTAAGTCTGACTGTTCCGTGAATTTTATCTGTACCCAATTGTTGGTGTACTAAAGGGGCACATTGTAAACCAGTCCGGCAAGCTATATTATAATCGACATCCAGCATTGTACCGACATTTCCAGCTTCCCATCCTTCTACATTAAAGCTAAGGACGGCATTATGATTTTCTTCGCTATCTGCACAATAGAGCGTTACATCATCAATACTTTCAAGACCGTTTTTTAATTTGCTCCATAAATTCATTTCTTTTTTATGGATATTTTCAATTCCTTCTTTTTGAATCCATCTTTGTCCTTCAAGTAATCCTGCAATTCCTAAAATGTTCAGAGTCCCGCATTCCATTCTGTAAGGAAATTCTTCCAGGTGAAATGGATAAGCAGATCTCACACCTGTTCCGCCGTAACGTGTTCCTTTGATAGGAACATTCTCCCGAATATATGAACCTCCAATTCCTGTTGGACCCATTAAGCATTTGTGACCGGTAAAAGCAACAATATCGATATTCATATCTTCAATATCAATTTTGATTGCACCAGCAGTCTGACTTGCATCGATGGCAAAACAGATTTCTGCTTCTTTACAATATTTCCCAACTTCCTTAACTGGTTGAATTGTTCCGATAACATTTGAACCATGATTGAGTATTACCATCTTCGTGTTTTTTCTGAAGGCTTTTTTAACATCATCAGGATCAATATAGCCTTTGCTATCGAATGGAATATAAGTTACTTCAATTTCACCCGCATGTTTCTTATGATATAGAGGACGTAAAACTGAATTGTGCTCAACATTGCTGGTAATTACGTGATCACCTTTTTCCAGCATACCACCGATAATCATATTAAGTGAATCGCTTGCATTGTAACTAAATGTTAAATGGTCAGGATCTGAGCCGTTAAAAAATTCAGTAAGCATTTTCCTGGTCTT
>JARRKF010000385.1:0-2660 GCA_037388405.1 Ignavibacteriaceae bacterium
GGTTGCAGTACCACATAATACACCCAAGTTTAAGCTAGATTATCCTCCAATCAAGGTTTATTACTTTGCAGACAGCTATTATTCACCTGGAATTAAAACTCTGAATACAAAAAGCGGAGTTGTAAGAATTTACAACAAAGAAAAAACTATCGGTGATCTATTCAGATATATAAATAAGATTGGTGAAGATATTACAGTTGAATCACTTAAAACTTACCTGCAGAATAAGAAGCAAAGAAACATTTCTAAACTTCTTGAGTTCTCTGAGATTTGCGGAGTAAAAAAGAAAATTGAACCGATGATCAAAGCTATCCTTTCATGAAAAAGGAAAGAAAAATAAAAAATGTTGCTGCATCGGTTAAGGAGCGACTAAGAAATATTGCTACTCAGACTGGCAAAGAATATCAAAGTGTATTTTGCCAATTTACCTAATCAACATAAGCTATGACTAAACCAAAATTCATTCCGCTAATCAATTACAAAAAATATCCTCTGGATGAAATGCTGAAAAGATCACAAGCATTCTATGAAGATATAAAAAGACGACGAACAGTCAGAGATTTTTCTGATAAACCTGTTCCGAAAGAAATAATAGAGAACTGCATAAAAGCAGCAGGCACTGCACCAAGTGGTGCAAATCTTCAGCCGTGGCATTTTGTTGTTGTTTCAAATCCAGAAATAAAAAAGAAAATAAGAATTGCCGCTGAAGAGGAAGAAGAAGAATTTTACGCTCATCGTGCACCAAAAGAATGGCTCGAAGTTCTTGAACCATTGGGAACAGATGAAAATAAACCATTTCTTGAAACAGCACCTTACCTTATTGCAATATTTTACAAAAGTTATGAAGTGCTTCCGGACGGAAGACAGGTTAAGCAATATTATGCAATGGAATCAACGGGAATTGCGACAGGCATTTTAATTACAGCAATTCATAATGCTGGATTGGTTTCGCTCACACACACTCCAAGTCCAATGAACTTTTTAAATGAAATACTGCATCGACCTAAAAACGAAAGACCATTTCTTCTGCTGGTAGTCGGGTATCCTGCAAAAGACGCAAAAGTCCCTGATATCAAAAAGAAAAGTCTGCAAGAAATTGCAAGCTTTAACTGAATTAAAGAACATATTTTAATTACTTCATAAGAATCATTTTCTTTGTGTCAATAAATGAACCTGCTTCAAGTTTGTAGAAATAAATTCCACTAGTTAATCCTTCAGCCGTGAATTTAACTTCATGAGTTCCTGCTGGTTTATATTCATTTATTAATGTTGCGATCTCATTTCCTAGCACATCATATATCTTTAATGTTTGATGACTGCCAACTGGCGACTGCCAACTGATCTTTGTACTTGGGTTAAATGGGTTTGGATAGTTTTGTTCTAAAACAAATCTATCCGGATACAATTCAGTGTTTGTTTCAACGTCAGTTGCACCATCATAAGTTATTATTAGTGACCAAGAAGACAAAATACCGTCGTTTCCCGAATAATTATCGGTTACAGTAAGAATCCAATCACCGTAAGGATCAATTCCATTGAAAACATTTAAAGGATTATCTGGCTTGAAGTAGCCTGTGAAAGGAGCAGTTCCATTTGAAATCGGTGTTGTGTTGTCATCAGAAAGAATTGTGGAAATAAAATTTTGGCCATCGGCACCAACTTCAAATATTATTGTCCGATTAGTGCCAAGATGTTCAAGTGTGAAGGTTAAATCACCAGTTCGTTGATGCGTTACTTCGTCAATTACCACTTGAACTGAACTTATGCCTTGGATAGAAGATTCTTTATTTGCTGCTGATGGTGGAGGAAAATTAATTGTACTTATTGCCGGGCTAGCATCTGATATAGTTAAATTAAGATCCGTTAATTTCTGTATTAGACTGTTTCCCGTTGTTGAAATTGAGCTTTTATATACTTCACCAACGTCATTACCAGCATATAAGTAATCACTCGGGTCAGCAGTTAAAGACATAAGAGAACCACTTGTAAGTCCATCATTTAGTTCAATCCAATTATCTCCATTATTTCTAGAATAGAAAACACCATTTGAATTAAAGGTACCATCACCACCTAATCCAACATAAAGTGTTTTTGCAAAATTAATAGTGAAAGCATTAACTGCTATAAAACTCCCGACATTGATTCCATTGTTGATTTGGGTCCAGTTATCACCATTATCTGTCGAACGATAAATGCCAAGTAAGTTTCCAACAAATACATGACCAAGTTCATTGAATGTAATTGCACTGTTTAGAGCGTTGGTGATTGTTACTTCTGTCCAGTTTTGACCATCGTCCATTGAGCGGAAAAGCTTTCCTGTAGCTGTACCTACAAACAAATCATCATTTGAATTTATTTCAAGTGGATAAAAGCCATTGTAGTTCGGGCTGTTTATAGGTGTCCAGATGTCACCACCATCTGATAAAACATAAATGGAGTTAGTTGCCCCGGCATAAATTTTACCTATGGAATTTATTGCTAAGGCATTAATTGTATAATCTTGAACGAAGCCAGTATTTAATTGCGTCCAGCTATCACCTTTGTCAGTTGAACGCCAGACTTCTTCCATACTTGTTCCTGCAAATATATTTCCGCTTGTATCAATCAGAATATCCCAGATGAATAAATTAGATAATCCTGATTGGGTCCAACTATTACCA
>JARRKF010000386.1:0-2643 GCA_037388405.1 Ignavibacteriaceae bacterium
CATAAAAGTTACTACTTGTGCTAACATTGAGTTCTTTGACAAATTAGGTGTGCCAGAGTTGGGTAAGTTTGGCTGTGATCATGATCTTGCTGGCTATCCGGTAATTGAAGAGGATGTAGACTGTGATTTTAGAAGAATGTGTACATTGGCTAAAGGCGGCGATCATTGTTTATTTGAGTTTTACCGCAGAGGCACTGCCCCTGATAATGCACATTTGAATAAGTAGAAGGTTACAAT
Organism: Ignavibacteriaceae bacterium; assembly: GCA_037388405.1. Taxonomy (GTDB): domain Bacteria; phylum Bacteroidota; class Ignavibacteria; order Ignavibacteriales; family Ignavibacteriaceae; genus IGN2. Next base: position 238 of record JARRKF010000386.1, read on the forward strand.
GAAGAAAGTATTAATATCAGGTGCATCCGGATATTTGGGAAAGTATTTAATTAAGGAAGCCAAGAAACAAAGCAACATTATTGCTATGTTATCAATCAGTCTGAGTTTAAATACTTGTTGGTTAGAACTTGATTATAAATAAACTGTAAGGCTATGAAATGAATAAAACAACTGAAAATTATCTTACACTATCAGACGGCCGCCGGCTTTGCTATGCGGAGTATGGCGATCCATGCGGTCAACCTGTTTTTGTTTTCCATGGCAATCCAGGATCCAGGCTTTCATGGGGATTATATCCTGGTTCTCCTTTCTTGAGTGGAGTCCGTTTAATCGCACCGGACAGGCCCGGCTACGGATATACAGACTTTCACAAAAATGCATTGGAATATTGGCCAGATGATATGGCTGAGCTCGCTAATCATTTGAAAATTGATAAATTTGCAGTTTTCGGACCTTCCGGCGGCGGTCCTTTTGCACTGGTTTGTGCCTGGAAAATTTCAGACAGAATTACATCCACAGGGCTTTTTAGCAGTGTAGGCCCGAATATACCCGAAGCAGTAGAAGGAGCAATCAAATCGTTGCGTTTCCTGTGGAAATTGGCAAATCCTTTGTTTGGATTAGTTAAAATTCAAATGAAATTAATGGCTGTAATGGCAAAAAAGGATCCGGAAAAGTTAGCCAATAAAATGAGAGACTTGGAATTATCAGAGTGGGACAAGGTAATTTTTGATCGTCCCGAAATAAGGAATGTTTTCAAGATCACTTTTCCTGAAGCCTATCGTCAAAATGGAATTGGTTCTGCTTATGACTGCACAATCCCTGCAAATTGGCCGATTCCGTTGGATCAAATCAAATTGAAAATTCATGTATGGCAAGCCGAACCGGACCATCTTGCAGGAAGCATGTCTAAATATATTGCCAAAGAACTACCAAACTCTCGATTGATTTGTCTGCCAGAAACAGGACATCTTTGGATTATGGATCATATGAAGGATGTATTAGAAACTTTGCTGTCTAATAATAAAAATGCAGGATGACAATATTGAATTATTTAGGTGTATTTATATGAAAAACTATATAAATGAAGAAATCTGTTCTCATTGCAAATTGTGCATTAAGGTATGCCCGTGTAATTGTATTGAAGCTAATGCCCGGGATGAAACTATTTTTATAGCTGAGCGGGAATCTATCTGTCTGAAATGCGTTCAGTGTATGACTATTTGCCCTTCAAAGGCAGTTCAGATTGATGGCGTATCCTATTCAGAAGATCTGTTTGATCTTCCTGAATATAATGTAAACGAGAAAGAATTCTTAAACTTCTTAAGTGCCCGACGATCAGTAAGAAATTTCAAAGATAAACCTGTTCCCGACGAGTTGATACAGAAAATACTGGAATCTGTTTGGTATGCTCCATTTGGTTCCCATCCTGAGAAGGTACAAATAACCGTAATTAACAACAGGAAAAGGATAGAAGAATCTCTGCCCTATATTTCCAAATTCATGGATGGTATCGTTTCAATGATAGAAAATCCGATTACTTCGTTTTTTGCAAAAAGAATAACAGGAAAAGAAACATTTAATACGGTTAAAAACCATCTTTATCCAATTTCGAAACTTGGCAATTATAAACTTGAATATGGTGATAGAATTTCCAGAGGTGCACCCGCATTAATTATATTTCATGCTGAAAAAGGCGCAGAAGCTCATACAAATAACTCACTTATTTATTGTACTTATGCAATGCTGGCAGCCCATTCGTTGAGGCTGGGCGCAACGATGATAGAAATTATATCGGCTGCAATCAATAAGGTAAAAGAGGATAGAAATATTTTCCAGATACCAAAAGAGAATGAAGCAGTAATGTCAATGATTATTGGTTATCCTAGATATAAATATAAAAGAGCTGTAAAAAGAGCTATGCAGGATATTGATTGGATAAAATAAACTTTAATTCATAAAAGACCATCGCAATTCACAGACATCTTTTAACTATCGCAAGCGAGGCGTAAAAATGGCAATGAGCGTTCGAAAAAATCCATTCGTGTGTTTGCTGCTCTCTATAGGAAGAGTGCTTATCGGAAAATTAAAATATTCCAACGAATATGTTGGAACAACTCTCAAAATGGAAAACGGTGAAGCATACCACATTTTTAGACATATCAGATCGGTGCCGCAATCCCATGATGAACAAGGTTCTTTGTTCATCGTGAATTTCAAATTTGCCAGACTTTCACAGAACGCCAATCGGTTTGTGTCACAATTTCCCATGCTGATCATTACAGGCTTTCCAGGCTTTCGCGTCAAAATGTATGCCGTAAATCACGAAAACGGATATTGGTTAGGCATATATCAATGGGAATCCAAACATACCCTTGATGCCTATAAACTGTCCTTAGTGTTACGCAT
>JARRKF010000387.1:0-7203 GCA_037388405.1 Ignavibacteriaceae bacterium
GAGAATGGCAAGGCTTTAAAATTATCTCTTTCTTTTTTTGTAAGACTAACAACATCTTTATAAAAACCGGGGATCTTTATTTTACCATTACCATCCTTTAACTTGGATATCATATCAGATAATACATTAATTGGATTGTCAACCGCACCACCGAAAGAACCTGAATGCAAATCTCTATTAGGACCAGTGACTTCCACTTCCATATAGCAAAGCCCTCTTAATCCATAAGTCAAAGTTGGAACTCCCGCATCGTACAGTGAAGTATCAGAAATCAGCACTGCATTGCACTTTAGTAAATCCTTATTTTTGTTTACAAACTCTTCAAGATTACCGCTACCGATTTCTTCTTCACCTTCTATAATAAATTTTACATTCAATGGAAGTGATCCTTTTATCTTCATAAAAGCTTCAACACTTTTAATATGGATAAACATTTGTCCTTTATCATCAGTGGCACCGCGTGCAAAAATTTTTCCATCTCTAATTGTAGGTTCGAATGGCGGAGAATCCCAAAGATCAATTGGATCTACAGGTTGAACATCGTAATGACCGTAAATTAACACTGTAGGTTTGCCCGGTGCATTGAGCCAATCAGCATAAACAAGGGGATGGCCTTTAGTCTCAATAATTTTTACATTCTCCATACCTGCTGAGCGCAGTTTTGCAGTAACAAATTCCGCAGCTTTAGTCATATCTTTTTTATTTTCGGCCAAAGTGCTGATGCTGGGAATTCTTAAAAAATCTTTTAACTCATCCACATAGGATTCTTTGTGCGAATTAATATAATTAACTACTTCTTCCAAAATTAATCTCCTTCTGTTTTTACTTGCTTAATTACAAAATACTAAAAATAGACTTGTATTTACCTATTAAAATTGAAACGAATCCGCATTAGCATGGTAAATATAAAAAACCACGACCAATATTTCACCTTAAATGATATTGTTAAACTAAGCCAGCTTAATTATTTTTATTCTGATGATTGCATACAAGTATATACTTAGAGCCCACTTCATTCCATTTATCTTTTCGGCAGTTACTTTAATGGGAATTTTTCTCCTTCAATTCCTAATGAAATTTGCTGACAGGCTCGTTGGTAAGGGGCTTGATACCTGGCTGATAACAAAATTAATTGTTTTTAATCTCTCCTGGATGCTGGTTCTTGTAATTCCCATGGCAACACTTGTAGCAACATTTGGCATTTGGTAACTTTTCACAGAATAATGAAATAACAATTTTAAAGTCTTCTGGTGTAAGCCTCTATAAAATGATGTCAGCACCATTTTTTGCAAGTATTGTTCTCGCATTTTTACTTTTTCTATTTAATGATCAGGTATTGCCCGATGCGAACCATCAGGCAAGAGTTCTAATGTCCGACATCTCTCAGCAAAAACCAACTTTATCACTAGAGCCCGGGTTTTTTTCACAAGAAGTTTCAAACTATGCAATACTTGTGAGATCAATAAATGAAAAAACTAACGCACTTAGCGGAGTAACAATTTATGATTATACAACTCCATCAAAAATTAATGTTGTTACAGCAACACGGGGCAAAATATATTTTACTTCAGATCAAAAATATTTGATTATGGATTTATGGAATGGTGAGATACATGAATCAGATGTTAAAAATTCAGGATTGTACCGTAAACTTGTATTCACCAAACATAGAATAGTAATGGATGGTTCTCAATTTACTTTCCATCAATCACAGGGGGGGCTAAGAGGTGAAAGAGAATTAGGCGTTGATACAATGAAAGCAATTGTAAATAACCTGAAAGCAAATCGTAAAGAATATGCTAATAATCTCGATACAGAAGCGTGCATAATTTTTATTTTGATTGGGGCACCGCTTGGCGTTATGGTAAAGAAAGGCGGATTTGGTGTAGCCGCTAGTATTAGTTTGTTGTTCTTCCTTGTTTATTGGGCATTTTTAATTGGTGGTGAAAAACTTGCTGAACGAGGTTTCTTTTCTCCTTTTATAGGGATGTGGGCAGCTAATATTGTGTTAGGATTTCTTGGAATAATCCTAACTTTTAAAACCAACCGTGAAACAGTTACAATCAGATTTACATCGTTTAGAAAACTTATTCCTAAAAGATTAAGATTCGGACAGGAAACAATTGAAGATTATTGATAGATATTTAATAAAGCAATTTTTACTTACTGTGTTTTTTGCACTGCTTGCATTCATCTTAATTTTTCTTGTGGTCGATGCAATGGAAAATCTTGATGACTTTATAGATCAAAATGTTCCGGCATTACAGATAATTCACTACTATGTTGTCTTCACTCCTGAAATAATAAAGCTAATAACTCCCGTTGCAGTACTGTTTGGGGCTTTATTTACAGCCGGAAAAGCGTCCAGTTTAAGTGAACTTACAGCAATGAGAGCAAGTGGCGTTAGTCTTTACCGGTTTATGACACCTTTTGTAATTACTGCATTTGTTATAAGTATTATCTCTCTTTACTTTGGAGGTTACATTGTTCCGATGGCAAATAAAACAAAAATTTATATCGAGCAGACTTACCTAAAAAAGGGATTAGCCTTTACCGGCAACAACATTTATTTCCAGGATAGTAAAACTAGAATTGTTAGCATTTCTTATTTCGATAGCAACCTGAACCAGGCAAACAGGGTAAGCATTCAGGATTTTAATAAAAATAATTTGACTGAAATGACAGACAGAATTGATGCACAGAAAATGGAATACGATTCACTTAACAATTCCTGGATTGCATATAATGGAACGATTAGAACTTTTACTAAAGACACAGAATCAGAGAAATTCTTCGATACATTAAAGGTATCAAACCTTCATTTTAAGCCAGTTGATCTTACCAAAAAGCAGGAGAAACCCGCAGAGATGAGTCTTGGTGAGCTTTCAGATTTAATCGATTCACAAAAGAGAGCCGGAACAAATCCAACTATAGCACAGATAGAATATCACTCCCGGTTTGCGTTTGCAATGACGAGTGTAAGAATAGTTTTATTCGGTCTTCCGATTTCTGCAAATAAAAGAAGAAGCGGACTGGCAGTGCAAGTAGGAATAAACATCTTGATAGCTTTTGTTTATCTTGTATTTATGAAAGTAAGCCAGGCCTTTGGAAAAAACGGTGCTCTCGACCCGATTTTAACTGCCTGGTTTGCAAATATTATTTTTGCAGCAGGTACCTTTATCACTCTCCCAAGAATGAAGTATTAATCAGCAGTGCAAAAATTTTTGCTTCATTTACCAACAATTTGGTTCTTCTCAGTATATTATACCAACAAACATACGCCTTATCTTAAACTATCCATTGCTTAATAAATTTATTAAAACTAAGGAAATCCTAATCTAATATTAATCTAACATTAATACTCTGTACTTATCTTAAGTTCTACTAGCTTAAATAGCAAGGTATTTAATAAATCAATAATATTATTAAACTCTTAAAAATGGAGTGAGCCATGAAAAAAATTCTTTTTCCTTTGGCAATTTCCTTAGTAACGATATTGCTAATTGGATGTCAGGATAATTCTACGACCAATCCGGTCTCAAGTCAACCACTTAATAAAACAAGTATAAATCAAATAAAAACTGTAGAGGGTGTTATTCCACTCGACTACAAATTGATGGATCCGCTTAGAAGAGATATTGAGTATCGATTGATTGGTGATATAGATTTTACTGAAAAACCAATCAATCTGATCTCTTCAGAAACTTTTGCGGAAAAGGAAGAGAAGCTTACTGAAGCCTTAATTGCAAATTTAAAGATAATTAGTTCGGCTGATATCAAAAATGATAGCTGGAAAATATCAGCAAATTCAGATGACATTATTAAATTTTCTTCAGACAATGCTGATATTTTATTAAAATCTTATCCAATTATTGGTATGGAAAACAGAACAGATTTAGTTTGCAGATTTATTGTCACTCCAAATGGTGAGAAACTTGATAAAGTAATGTTGGAAAGTCCTGTTCTAAAAAATACAGCTCAATCCAATTAATGAAGCTGTTCTGAGCAATGAGGATTACCAAACCAAAAATAATCCGCTCTTTAATGAAGAGAACGAGTCAATTGAAAAGCATATTAAAGGGAGCTGAGCTCCCTTAATTAATTTCATCAAAATTTAAATAGTCTTTAGCGACTTTACTTAGAATTATAAATTATAAGTGTCTTCCTAGTTTCATAGAGATGTTCCTTCGATCTTCTCAATAAAAAACTAAACCGGTTTAACCTCAGGCGTTTTAACCAAAAAGTAACCGAATCCCAGCGTAAAGAACACTATTAGATCGTAAACAAATAATGCAAGAATAATTGCTCTTCTTGCATCAGAGTCGTCTGCATTTCTTGCAAACCAGCAAAGGAATAAATTACCAAATAAGGAGGATCCATATTCTCTTGCTGCAAACATTCCGCCCCCATTTAATGTGGCACCAAATATTGAAAGAAGCATATCAGGTAAAGCAAGCAACAGAATTCCGAAAGCCAGACAAACAATGGCTTTAATAACCATTAGATTTTTAAAACTCATATCTTGTATCCTTTCTGATAATTATTGAATTAAGCTGATATTATTTCAGCAATATCATTTTCTTCGTCTGTATAAATTCTCCTGCTTTTATCTGATAGAAATAAACTCCGCTGGTCAGATTCCGGACTTTGCCGGAATGACTATTGAACTCTATCTGATATCTTCCTGCTGGTTTGTATTCATTTACAAGTGTTGCAATCTCGTTGCCAAGTATGTCGTAAATTTTTAGAGTTACATCACCGCCAACAGGTAACTGATAACTGATCATTGTTGAAGGGTTAAAGGGATTAGGATAATTTTGTGCCAGGGAAAAATTTGTTAGTTCAGATATTATATCATCAACTGAGAGTATTGTTGAAGTTGTTGTTTTGAAAATTGACATTCCCCAGGAGCCAGCATAAAGATAATCTTGATCGTCAACGCCGACAGAACGAATATCCATTATTGGCAAACCAGTATTTATTTGTTCCCAGGTTTCAGCATAATCGGTGGAACGATAAACGCCCTGACCAGAATTATATGTTCCAATAAAAAGATGTCCCAAGGAATTTTCTGCATACGAAGAAATAAATGTAGGGAAATTGTTTGTCGTCCATGTATCCCCGTTATCAGTTGATTTAGTGTAATCTGTATAAATGTATCCATTGTTTGCAATAAAAATAACTGGAGGACTACCACTACCCGCACCTATACAGTTTGTCCATACGGTATCATTTGCAAGTTTTCTATCAACGCCTCCATTACGAGTGACAAAAATATCTCCTGCAGAATTGATGGCAACATTATTAGCCCCTCCCGTTCCGTAACTTATATCATCCCAGGTTATACCATCATCAGTAGAAATTTTTATAAAATTATAATATCCATCAGCACCAACAGCAACAATTTCATCATTTGGTCCCGTAGCTATCGAAATGTTTTCAGTATTACTAAGTAATACTTGTTCCCAGCTCTCACCCTTATTTGTTGAACAAAAAATTCCTCCATAAGTATTTGAGGAAGTGCTAGCGAACAAGTAACCTTTTGAATTTTCTGCTAAAGTTTTTACACTAAGATAACCGAGCCCATTATTTATTGTTTGCCAAGATTGTCCAAAATCAGTGGAACGATTTATTCCCCATTCAGCAGTATAAATATTGTTATCGGATGTCATTAGAATTTTAGAAACACCGGCAACTGGAAGTCCGACAGAATACCAGTTTTCACAATTATTTACAGATTTATATAGCGCATAATTGTCTCCTGCAAAAAAATTACCTGAAGAATCCTTAACAACACTATGAACATATTTATACCCTAAATTGTTGTTCATTTCAATCCAGGTATCACCATTATCAGTTGATTTTAAAACCCCGTTTCCCCAGGTAGGGAAATAAATATCTCCGTTATTGTCAAATAATATTGTGGAAGCCTCTTTAATACTAACTCCTTGATTAACATACGTCCAGTTATCACCATTATCTGTAGACCTTGCAATACCTGAATTGTTCCCGGCAAATATATCTCCATTCTCATTGATTGCTAATGATCCAATACCACCATTTGGTATCATAGGTGTCCAGGTTATCCCGCCATCCGTTGATCTATACCCTATGCCTGAACCTATGAATATATCTCCATCACCATTAAATGCTATCGCATTAGTTCCCCCGGTGAAATTTCCGAATAATGCCCAGGTATCACCGTTATCGCTTGATTTATATATACCCTGCCCGGTACCCAAGTAAACATTATCTGTATCATCAAAGGCAATACAAAATGTACTTGAACCGATTATGCTTAAGCTTTTCTCTTCCCAGGAGTTTCCACCGTCTGTGGATAATGATATATACTGATTGTAATCGTGTGGATTAACAATAAATATATCTCCACTGTGGCTTATATTAAGCGGACGCCATTCGCCATTGTTATCGAATGAAAGACCGTTCTTAATAGAAAACCAGGTCTCCCCGTTATCAGTTGATTTAAAAGGACCAGATACACCAGTCGGACTGGCATACAAGTTTCCATCTGCATCAACTGTAAGTGAATATATATTCCCGCCATGCGGGCCGCTTAACTTCTGCCAGGAAATTGTTTGTGAAAAAATAAATGAAGAGAAAAAGAAAAATGAGGTTAGTAGATAAATCTTCATAGAATACCTCCTGTATGAAGTTGAAAGAGTATTTTCAAAACTTCTGCTTCGGGAGAGTATTGGGGATGCAGTCTTAGAAAAGTAATATTTGGCTGTACTCGTGCCCTCTCGGAGTAGAGAAATATTAATCTTTTGCAAATTCCTACAATTTTATTTAAGAGTCAATAGACAGTTTTATTCTATAATAGAGATTTCCATTTTCTAGTGCATGAAAATGAAATTCTTGTAATTAAAATTGTTAGCTTTGCGTTGCGGTTAATTAGCTTATCATAAGAAGTTTCAAATCAAATAATAAAAGGAGGCAATTATTAGTACATACGTATTAATTCACGGAGCGTGGCATGGAGGCTGGTGCTGGAAAAAAGTTATTCCGCTTTTGGAAAAAGCAGGACATAATGTTATAGCACCAGACCTACCTGGTCATGGAAAAGATAATACCTTAATCCAAGATATAACACTTCAATCTTATGCTGATCGTATCTGTAAAATTTTAGATAAACAATCTGATAGTGTTATTCTGGTTGGTCATAGTATGGGTGGGATAGCAGTT
>JARRKF010000388.1:0-8505 GCA_037388405.1 Ignavibacteriaceae bacterium
AATCGTTCCTCTTCACCATCTTCCCCAACTGAAACAACATTAGGCTCAGCAGTAGTGAATTTAATGGCTATTCCATTTACTAATTCATTTGCAGTTGCGTCATAAAGTTCATTGAACACATACTGCAAGCCAATATCTTCAGAACTGTTTTCAATTCCAACCGTACAGCTACCAGCTTCCTCTACATCTTTGTACTGAAAAATTAATTCGCCATCTCCGGTCGGCGTTGGATAGTAAACAGGGTCACGAAGAATGATTTCAAATGTTTCTTTAATTGTTATGTCTGATCTATGAGGAACTGTATCCCATTCCACGACGAAAGTATGATTTGAAGGATCGGAATAATAGTATAGTTTTCCACCTCCCTGCGGACCGTTAGAAAAGAAATCATCCCAGAACACAGCAGTCATATTATTTAAAGTATCCAAACAAGGTAAAGGACAGTTTACGGATTTTGTTTGAGTTCCACTTCCAAATGCAATCCAGCCGTCACCACTGATTCTTACTTGCGAAAAATTGTTACCATAATATTTAAAGTTAAATGGCAAAGAAACAGTTTGAGTAAAATCACTATAACCACCAGGTTTTGGTATTTCTGTACCTACTGATTTAATCTCAACCCAGTTATATTCAGGATGTTGGTCCCAAAGAAGATCATGACTTGAATATGCATAGTAACCATAAGCATCAGGTCCTGTAGGATCTGATGCGGTTGGCATTGCAACTGCTAGTGATATTGAATCTGTTTTTGAATAAGGATAAAATCCATTCTGTGTCGAAAGTAATAGTAAAAAGTTTGCATTGTACTGAACAGGGCAATTTTCACTTACATAAATCGTATAACTATCTGTTTGATTAATAGCATTGCTGTCAGGTAGAATTGTTCCATAGTTTGCTACTGAGTCAATTATAGTCATATAAGGATCACTTGTTCTAATCACACTTGTAACATCTGAAGCTACATCATCACCATTATTTAGAATTTTAAATGTTACTCTTACTGTTTCACCGGGATCCATTCTAAAATTATGAAGCAAACTTCCTTCGTCATCTACATAGAACTCCGCAAACTTCAATTTACAACCATGTACTATTTCGTTATTTGTATAATTCCAAGATGAAGTAGTACTCTCAACATGAAGACGAAAACGAATTACATAACCTACAGGACATTCAGGTTTAATAAAGAATTTGAATGGTGAACCTGTAATTGAATCGTTTGGAGCCATATTTCCAAAAAATACTGAATCAGTATCCATTACAACATAGGTTACTGAATCGGGAACAGAGAGTATGGCATAAACGTTGTCTGATGTAATAGTCCCCCAGTTTTTCAGAGTAAATGTTATTGAAGCATTTTCATTTGGGTTTATTAAACCATCGTTATTACCATCGAGATCAGTTACGACCGGATTGCCGTAAGGTGTAATATTTTCTGTTCCAATCGAAACTAATATTGAATCCTCACTTGGTATAACATCACCTCCGGTTACAGTTAATTTTAGTGTACCTACTGTATTTGGTGTCACATCCAAAGTGACTGTGCCCAACCAATCTGTAACACCTGTAACGTATACACCATTACCTGAAATGCAAACTCTGGCGTTGTTAACCGGTGAACCATTAGACAGATGGTTAACATTTATCTGAATTTGATTAAAACCGACATATATTTCATTTGGATGGGTCACCGTAACTTCCTCTGGAATATTTTTCCAGATATGCATACTTGGGTCACCTAGTACACAGTAAATCTTAAAATGATATTGAACGTAAGGATCGGAACCACCAAAGTGCTCATACATATACATCTTTCCTCTAAGCAATGCTTCTCCGGGACTATCTAAACCCTCTTGAAACATTCCTGTATAAATACCAATATCAATATTATTATTATATGCGGTATGTGTATTTGATGTTGGACCTACAAAAGCACAAGCACCTGTTGGCGGACTGGTTAATGAACCTTTTTCAATCCACGTTTCACCAAAACAATTCCCTTCATCAAACATAGCTACACCACATCCTATGCTTGTAACGAATGTTAATTTATTAGCATTGTTAAGACTATTTACATACGAAGTAGAAAAATAATAACATGATGCATGCCAGCCATCGCTCCATCCTTCACCACGGTAATTCATAAAGCTTCTTCCATCGTTTATAGCTTCGACTATGTCAGCTGCATCATAAGTACATTGCCAATTACTCATCATAGTATCTACTGAAGTAAAGGATTGGTAAGCGTTATTTGAGCAGACAATTCCTTTCTTATACCAATCAGTATTAGCTATATATGGTGTTTTCTCATATTTCAAAAACTTATCCACCATAACCTGCAAAAGGTATTCCCCTCCTCCGGTAGTACCATTGTAATTGGTGAATCTGCCAATCATCATTTCAGGGAAATAATCATTTCCTTCAAGTTCCACGAAATAATCTTCACTCACAAAAGTCCACCCCATTCCAGTCCAATATTTAACCGGTGCATTCCCAACTGGTGTACCTTTATCTCCGATAATCAAAACATGTGTTGGCGTATTTTCCCAAGTATTATATACACTTAAAATGTAATTTCTAATAATGTCAGGATCGTTTTGATTTGCACCAATATCACTGAATTTAATAACAAAAATTTCTGTGCCTGATTCGTTTTTCCATTCGGCATAAGGTTGAAATTCTTCGATATATAGATCAGGCATAATACAGAGCATTATATCGTGACCTTCTTCCATTCCATCATATCTGCGCTGCAAAACTTCATTATAATTAAAAAGTACACTGCGATAAATTTTTGCGAATGAAGGAGCAATCGGTTTTCGAAGCGTAGTCTTGGGGTTTATTCCAATCCCGGGTAAATAGTTTACTCTGATTGTAACAGATGATACAGCCTGAATTTCTCTATTGGAAGGTATATAACGGATTGGGAATATTGAAACTCTTGTTATCCTAAAGTCTCTGAAAATAACCGGGTCTTCAACACTCGCAAAATTTTTAGGATAGAGTTCATTTGAGGAATAAGCTGCAAGGTTTTCCTGATATGATGTTTCCGGTTTTCCTTCCTGCCAGCTTTCTCTTGCTGGAGCAATATTAATTCCTTCAATAGTTTTGATTTCACTTGTTTCAAGAATTTCTACACTAACTGAACCATTATCAGGAATTGCAAGTACTTTGGCGATATAAGGAATATCCGGAAAGCCTGCTTCTGTCATAGCAGCTTCCGAATTGAAACTTAACGAATGATAAATTTTCCCATCTGCATTAAATTCTTTAACCTGAAATCCTGGTAAGTCAATTTTAATTACCGTACTTGTAGCATCGTCACTGATGAGTTGTACAGAAGGTGAAGAACCAGGAATTGAAAATTTGTCAAGAGATATCCATTGTGCAAAATAGGATGAATTGACAGCAGCAAAAATCAAAATAGTGAAAAGTATAGTTTTCTTCATAGAAGTGGCTCCCGCTTGTTTTATATCTTGAGGATCATAGAGTTGACGAATCCTTGTGATGGATTAATATTTACGTAGAATTTACGCCTAACAGACATACAAACTTATTTGTAAAATTCTTCTTTCACAACAATTGCCGAATAATAAATTTTAGAGTCGAAACAAATAAAATACGAGTGATTTAAAGTGAGAATTTCACATATAAGAATAAGAAAATATTCTAAAAGGGCATTTGAGTGCTGCTAAAGTGTCAGGTATTAGCTGTGGCGGATTACCATTATATCCCCATCTTTCACGATATATTCTTTCCCCTCTAACCTCCAAGTCCCCTGCTCTTTTGCTTTCACAAAAGAACCTGCTGAAATAAAATCATCATAACCAACAACTTCTGCACGAATAAATTTGTTATAAAAATCCGTATGAATTTCGCCTGCAGCTTCCTGGGCATTATGGCCCTTCTTAATTGTCCACGCCCGGCATTCATCTTCTCCACAAGTAAAGAATGAATGCACTCCCAGAAGATCATACGATTCTCTAATAATGTTGTTTAATGCAGATTCGTTAATACCGTACTCTTTCATAAAAATATCTGCTTCTTTTTCTGAAAGCTCCGACATTTCCTGTTCGATTTTACCGAAAAAGAAAAGAGCTTTAGTGTGCTTGCTTAATTTCTTCTTTGCGAGTTCTGAAAGATATTTATCACTTTCGCTAACCTGATTTTCATCAAGATTGAGTGCAATTAACATTGGTTTGGCAGATAACAGCTGGAATGAGCTTAAGATTTTTAATTCGTTATCCGTTAAATGAGCATCTCTGAGCGGCTGCTCTTGCTGAAGAATTTCATAACACTTTTCTAATACAGGCAATTCTCTTTTTAGTTTGTCATCCTGTGTTTTCTGCACCTGTTTTTTAACTGTATCAATTCTTTTTTCTACTATCGCTAAATCTGATAATATGAATTCTGTTTCAAAATTATTGATGTCTCTCATCATATTTATTGAGCCATCTGGATGAGGCACGATTTCATTTTTAAATAATCTTACTACCTGTATCAATGCATCGTTTGTTTTTACTTTGCTGAGAAAATTACTTGTGAATTGAGTTGACCCTGAATCCCCTTTCTGTAATCCAACTACATCAAGCACTTCAATAGTAGCGTTTGCTTTTTTCTTTGGATTAAAAATTTCTGTCAGCTTATCGAGTCGTGCGTCCGGTACTTTTATAATAGACTGATGAGTTTCAACCTTCATCTTGATCTATCATCAATGATGAAGGTAACCTTCATCATTGATGATAGATCAAGATGAGTTTTTGTAATCGTCTGAAAGAGAGTTGACTTGCCAGACTGTGGTAATCCTACAATTCCTATTTGCATTAAAATTTCATTCCGCTGTTAATTTTTATGGCAAATATAATAAACCTTGTGGTATGATTGATTTTTCTAACAAAAAAGCCGCTTTCAAAGCGGCTTTAAATTCACTTTAAAAATTTTCGACTATCTTGTTTCTAAAGTCACGGTTCCAATATCTGTATCCTGGTTTACCATCACTTGAACATCTGTAATAGTTGTATCTCTAAAAACTAAAGTATCAGCAGGAATAATATTTACATCATACATTCCAGCGGGAAGTGCCATTAACTTAAAGAAACCCTGAAGATTAGTATAGGTTGTAATTGTATCTGTTCCATAAACTGTCCAGATTGTAGGCAGAGCTTCAAGCGGAAGAACCTGTCCGGAAATGCTTCCTGAAATAACCATCGGCATTACTCTGATTGTAGGCTTTAGTTTGTAAGTTCCATTGCCAGTTATCACAATTGATTTATCTACATTAAAATCCAGAAGTAGTTCATAAAGCTTTCCTGATTCAATTGTAAACTGATGGTTTAATTTTATTCCCGTTTGTGAACCGCTTGGAATTACAAGATCGTGTTTTACTCCGCCATCAATTACATAACTGCCAGAACCGATAATTAATCTGATCTGAGTGTATTGACCGGGTGATAAAGAAGTGTCTCCCAAAACTGCAGAGGCACCATTAGCGAGTTGAAGAAGATCGAAATATCTTGTGGAATAATTTATCACAAACCATCCGCTAGTTGAATCGCTTCCGCTTTTATGAACTTCAACCTGCGTTACACAGATAATTACAGAATCCATTGATGCAGGTGAATCTACAAGATACAATCTTATGCTGCCATTTTGTTCGCCAGCAGGGACGTTTGTCGTCTGGTCCGAACACCCGACATAAATTAAAATGCTTAAAATTATTATCAGAAAGCTAAATTTCATTTTTTCTCCTTTTGTATGAATTGATTACTTCAAATGTTACAAATCAAAAGCCAAAATAAAATGCATTAAAAAATAAATCTTGTTATTTAAATTTTCATTTGATCGTTTTTGTTCATATTGATACATTTATCGTATTATTTATAAATGGTTTAAAAGGATAGCAATGAAAAACTTTTTTTACATTATTTTTATACAATCATGCAGCACTGTTCCTCTCACAAACAGATCACAGCTTAATATGATACCCAGCGGAGAAATGCTGTCTATGAGCTTTCAGCAGTATGATCAATTTTTAAAAGAGAATAAGCTAAGCACAAATCAGACGGAAGTTAGTTTAGTAAAAAATACCGGAGTCAAGATTCAGCATGCGGTTGAACAATATTTGCAACAAAACAATATGTCTAACAGGCTAAATGGATATAAATGGGAATTTAACCTTGTTGAAAGCGACCAGGTAAATGCATGGTGCATGCCAGGCGGTAAAGTAGTTGTGTATACCGGAATTCTTCCTGTAACACAAGACGAAGCAGGACTTGCAGTTGTTATGGGACATGAAATCGCTCATGCAATTGCCGAACACGGAAATGAAAGAATGAGTCAGGAACTTTTAAGACAATTTGGTGCGGTAGGATTAATGGTTGCAATGAAAGATGAACCTGTACAAACTCAGGCACTTTGGATGGGTGTTTACGGTGTTGGAACAGAACTGGCAGTTATGCTTCCATACAGCAGAACACACGAAAGTGAAGCAGACCATCTCGGATTAATTTTTATGGCAATGGCAGGTTACAATCCAAACGCTGCAGTCGAATTCTGGAAAAGAATGGCAAAGAGCGGCGGCGGCTCACCACCTGAATTTTTAAGCACTCATCCGTCTTACGATACAAGAATCCAGGACCTTAAAAACTGGATGCCCGAAGCAATGAAATATTATAATAAATAATTAGAAATGAATATAAGAGGAAAAATATTTAAATGAGCGATTTTGTTGAAAGAAAAATTATAGACTTAAATGTTAAAATCGATCGAACATCGTGCATCGCTTCTCAAAATTGTATCAAAGCAGCACCATTGCTTTTTGAGCTTGACGATGAAAGAATATGTAAATTTTTAGATTCGGTAGAAGAAAAAGATAAGGACAGAATAATTGAAGCGTGTTCTGTCTGTCCTGTAGGTGCACTCCATGTTGTTGGAAAGGATGGTAAACAAATTGTTCCGTAAAAAAATGGCACCAATAAAAATAGTTTTATTGATGCCTTTTGAAAGTTAATCTATTTCTTCGCCATTACAATTTTAAAATTAAATACTGGGGTCTGAAGAGTTCCCATTAACCGTATCCAAATTGGAAGAATTTGTTCTGTTCCTCTTGCAGTTGATATATCACCCATATCAATTATATCTTTATCATTCCAGCCAAAAGAAGTCAATAGTTTCCTAACCTCCGCTTTAGCATTAGAATCATTTCCGTTCAGGAATATATTTGTGGCTTCCTGCAACATTGAAGGATTAACCATTACAAATGCGTTAAGAGTATTTAAACTTTTTACAACTTTTACTTTTGGAAATGCTCTTTGAATTTGTTCTCCCAGTGAATCAGTGTTACAGACCGTTAAGGATGGCGGCATTCCTTTAGAAAAATCTAATGGATTTGAAATATCGAGCAAGACTTTATCAGCAAGATTATTTTCGCCTGCTGATTTAAGAGCACTTAGTGAACCTGTGCCGCTAGTTGCATTAACCAAAAATTCTCCAAAAGATGCTGCCTCTGAATATGTTCCTAATTGAACGTTTGAATTATTTTTTATCCATTCACTAAAAGCAGGTCTTCCAAAATTATCTTTGCCGGTTTTTGCAAGGGTCGCCTTTTTATCTCTTGTTCCAATCATAACATTATGACCAAGCTGAATCAACTTTTCAGCAATCGTTTGACCGACCATTCCGGTCCCTAAAATTCCGATTTTCATTTTTGTCTCCTTAGTGATAAATATTGTGTTTTATTTTCAATCTAACAAAAAAATAGTCCTCAAATAAGCTATTTTGAATTGCTTATTGATGACTTTATAAACATTAACAACAAAATTCTCCCCGAAACAATTCAACTTTCTTTAAAAAATGTATATATAATTATTATTATTGCAAGGAATAAAAATTAACAATAAAATGAAAATAAGATTATATGAAAAAGATCCTTAGAAACTTCTCTATAGTACTAATCCTATTTAATATAATATTCCATAAAAGTTTAAACGGGCAGACCGTAAGCGATATGAATCAGGTGAAAGTAAATAATGACTCGGGGACAGATCAATATTATTGAACACAGGATGAAACGGAAGTGATAGAGACCGTTGAGCATTTCTTGTTTGCTGCAGGGAATTATAATCTCGAAGCTATGTCCAAAATGATGACTGATCATGCAAACGTAGGAAGTGTTACATTAAAAAATGGTGAAAGGGTTATCAATACAATGACCATCCGGGATTTTTTTGATGGTGTCAAAAAAAGAATTCCTCGACCCTACTATGAACCTGTGAAAGAATACACAATACATTTAAATGACGACCACATCGCTTTTGTACGAGCTGATGCAACTCTCTACACTTTTGGAGTTCCTAAATCACATAATATAGATTACTTCACATTGATGAAAGATAGTGATGTATGGAAGTTTTTGAGTTTGTCATATTCTGCAACTCCAATTCCGGAAGATGAAAAAGTATTTGATTTAAATATCTTTGGTAAAAGCTATGCGCAAGCCTGGTGCAG
>JARRKF010000389.1:0-3417 GCA_037388405.1 Ignavibacteriaceae bacterium
ATCTATTTGGAGACTAAATTCCAAAGGTTCCTTGGTAGTATTTAATAGCTGTATAGTGAGTAAATTAGAATCATTGATAGTTGCACAGGCGTGCAGTGCATCATTGTCTAATCCTTCCAGTATTTTTTCAGTTTGTACTCCCTTATCACCAGGTCTGATTGTTCTGCTGAATTGTGCTAAGATGTAGTAAATGGGTGTATAGTAAATTCGTTTGCTGTCCAGATCGATCATAATCGGTGCACCGAAAAATTTTCCAACATGATTTGGTCCGCCATTACGGTCAAGAACAACATTCCAATCAATCCAGCCTTTTAACCAATGATCAATACTTACTATTATATTTCTGGCGTATCTGTGAACAGGAGTATATATGGGATGATCGTCAGAATTCACACCCTGCCACAATGCAGAATAACCCCAATCGGTAGCATTCTCATTCCACCAGAAAGAGTCATTATCAAACCACTCTTTTTCTTTAAATCGTTCGGGATCTGTGATACCATTAGGTGCGTCTTTACCTAAATCATCAATGCAGCCTTCAGTATGAATGATTGCCTTATCCGGAAATTTGGAATGAACTCTTTCAAATACATCTTCATAAACTTTTTTTGTACTTTCATACCAATGTACTGCAGAACCGTAAACATATTTTGCGTTTTCTTTATCTCCCAGAATAACATCGGTCCAATGTTCTAAACCGTCTCTGTTCTGATCATAGATGAGAAGGTTTATATTTTTGAATCCGTTATCAACGAGTTTAGGTCCTAAATATTTTTTAATAAATAGATTTTGAGATTCGGGAGTAAAATGCATGCTCTCCCACTGACCGTTATTTCCGTGTGGTTCATTAACGGGAGTAATTCCCCAAATATCAACACCTTCTTTTTTATATTCTTTCTTTCATCCAGGGAGGGGCTGTCCATGCAGAAGCAACGATTCTTAATTCATTATCTTTTTGATTATTCTTAATTTCAATTGCTTCTTTAATCATCGGTAGTAAATCATAAGTTGGGTCCTGAATACCAGGATACTTCTTTGGCTCAAAACCTTCTTTATCAGGTTTAATACTAAAACTCTTTAACTTAGTATCACCGTTTCTATCTAGGTAAGAATATTTTCCTTCAACGCAGAAATCACAGGATCCGATATGAGTTCTGGTAAGAGAAAAATTTGCACCTTTTTCACCATAAATTTTCTCCATCACTTCTGCTCTTGTCTTTTTATCCAGATGAGCCAAAACAAAAGCAGAAGCTTCTGTAAAAGATGAACCAATTCCATCTATCTCCTGCTTGATAACAGAAGGATTAATCTTAATCAAATTTCCTTTGGGAGCTTGCCCTAAAACAAAGAATATATTTTCTTTTTGTGCAATTTTATCTCCCGCCTCAGAGGTAACATAAATCTCTTTTGTAACCAATACTTTCCTGTTCTGATCACAAGAAACAATAAAGGTTGCAGCAATAAAAATTATCGGCAGAAAGAAAATTATTTTGAACATAAATTGTATCTCCGAATAAGTATCAACTATCATATATTACCATATTTCAGATTTCCGTCATTATCCCATAAACCCCAATAAGCTCCGACATCACCTTCTTTTTCTATTTTCCATGTTTCATCGAAGCTTGAAAAATAGAACACATCTATTTTTTCCTGATTAGCCCAGGTGAATGTGTTAATAAAATACTTTAAAGCATTTTCATAAGAAGGTACAGCATTGCGGTCTGGTGAACCCAGGTTTGGCCAACCGGTTTCGCTGATGATAACTTTTTTACCTTTTGCAGCACCAACTGCCATGTAGTACATATTTTTAAAGTATGATAAAGAATGCTCTAGCGGATATCCCTCCCAAAACGGGTAGCAATTTGCTAAAATAACATCACAGAGATTGCATAGACGCGGATGATTTACGAATTCAAAATACGCATCAACGTACCCTACAGGAATATTTGGAATTTTGTTTTTAACTTTTTGAATATGCTTTATGATTTCGTCTTCAGTTAAATCTCCACGAAGCAAAACTTCATTACCAACAGCAATTATATCTGCATAACCATCATTAGCAACTTTAATAATACTATCTATTTCTTTTTCATTTTTCTCTTTATCATTTCCCAGCCAAGCACCAACAAGTGTTTTCAATCCGTATTTATGTGCAATTCTTGGAATATGTTCATTCCCATCAATACATGAAAAAGATCTCACCCATTTAACATAGGGTTGGATAACTTTCATTCTGGCTTCAATTTGTTCCTCACTAATTTTAGAGCCTGGACCTTGGTTTTCTAAATATGCACTGAAAGAAATTCCATGAATGCCATTTTTTAGAATTTGTAGAAACATCAAATCCAAATCCGATTTACTTGACCTGGATAAATCTATTCCGGTTAATATGCTGGATTGTGATTGACTTCGTGACATTTTGCTTCCGAGTTAAATATTATGTATAACCAAAACCGGCAGTTTAGACCGGTGTAACACTCTGTTTACGGTATTGCCTATAGTGTGATCTTCTAAAGCGGTCTTTCCTTTAAAACCCATTACTATCAAGTCACATTCTTTTTCTTCAGCAACGCTTAATATTATTTTAACAGGGTTTCCTCTTTCGACAATAACATTAATATCCTTTAATATATTCTTACCGAATGCATCGGATATTTTCTTGATAACTTTTTTACGTGCATTGCTAGTAAAGTCTTTCGCTTCAGTAAATTTTTTATCTATGCTTGATGATCTCTCAAGTCCTACGTCGAACGTTAGTAAATCAATCAATTCAGTATTGAGAACGTAAAGCAGAGTAAGCTTAGCTTTATATTGCTTTGCAATACCCAATGCATGACTAAAAACTTCTTTCCAACTATCAGAGAACTCGGTTGTGTAAAGAATGTGCCTATATGTTATTTCGGTTGCTTTCATTTTTGCTCCATTTTTTCATCAAGAACAAACACAATAAAATTTCAGGATATCACATTTCAAAATATTTTTCGGGTATACCCGTATAACCCCAGGCTCTAAGTTGTCTTGACCATCCGCCCAAGTTTTCAATAGTCACCGGAATAGTGTTTAACCTGGTTATCTCGTCTACTTTTTTCTTTAAGTAAATTTTGTCTATGACTTTTTCGACAGTTACTTCTCCCCATCTAAATGTTGGTTGTCCCAATAGTACCTGAACATAATTTTGTTCTATATATTTCAGCTGAACAGGAAGCGCATCCACACCGACTATTTTAATTTTACCAGGTTCTATTATGTCTTTTAATTTGTCGCCAAACATTGGCCAGCCACCGACCATTGCCCAGCCTTTCAAATCGGGATAAGTTTCCTGAACTTTTTTCATCACTTCAATAGCATCTGATTCAGTTTCCGGATGATAAAATGTTCCTACAATTTCAATATTTGGATATTCAGCAGCAGCTT